>NZ_JADMOU010000009.1:0-205121 GCF_015558905.1 Bacteroides sp. D55t1_190419_B8 | reverse complement strand
TAATAAGTTAATAATCAATCATATAAATAGAATAAAAACAGGAGTGGGATAGTAAAAAATATAATGCGTCTGCCCTGTCTGACAGCTGTATCTTTTTCGTCTGACAGTTGTCAGACGGAAAGATAACAGTTGTCAGACGAAAGTTCAACAGCTGTCAGACGATTAATCTATCGCATGCAAAGGTATAACTTTATGCGATACGACCTTTAAATCTTAGGAGGAAAAAGACAATTCCTCCCAAGAATTTAATCACCTAACAGTAATTTAGTCACAGCGGCAGTATTCAATGCCCATTCACGAGTATATATCTCGTCCGCTTCCGGAATATCAACTAACTTCAATCCCTGTGCCTGCGCTTTGACAGCCAACAGTTCACCGACAGTTGTTTTCGCTTCCAGTTTATCCAGATACTTTTCGATGGTCTGTGTATCCAAAGAAAGAATCGTCTGTCCACCAAAAGGTATTTCCAGCCAAACGATTTCCCGTTCTTTCACTTTCAGAACTCCGAAAACGAGTCCTTTCTGCAAACTTTGGGAAATACGTACCTGATGTTGCACGCAAGAAGGATCGTAAGCTACTCCTGTTCTTTCCGATATCTTCATTGGATAGGCAGAGTTCATCCAACCTACCACCAGATTAGGAGAGATAGTCCCGTTGCTATATGCATTGCAAGTGAAAGCAACATATTCCGCACCTACACGGTTCAGTTCATTCAAATCCAGCTCGATATATTCGGCAGTACCTTTCTTATTAGGAATACTTCGGATATCCCCGCTATGTTTAGCACCAATAGCCTGCAAGTTGAAGTAAGAACAAACTTCTGTTGTGGAAGGCAAAGCAATATGACAACTCAAGTCCATATCAAGATGCTGTGCCGGAAGCCCTTTTCCCCACTGCATAAACAACCGCACTTTATCCCCCTCTACCGGAAAACGTGTTCCCTGCAAAGCACAGGAAGTATCCTGAATTGTTTCGCTACGATCGCCGATAGCCAACGGAATATGGAACAACATAGGGTCAATATACATACTTTTGTTTTCACTTCCGGCAGCTACACCAGCGAAACGGGCAGCTACGACTTCCTTACACAAATCCTGTACATCCTTCACCATCGCTTTTAGCTGATCCTCCATATACAGACCCACCAAATAGTGTGGTTCTATCAAAAGAGCATTCCCCCCTAAAGGTTTCACCATTCTCTTACGTCCCGGTTCAAAGTAGCTCTCCGCATACATACCCAAAGTAACGACCAAACGTGCCGGCAACAAATGAACCACTTCTTTAAATGCAGCCAACGTCTCTTCCGCTCCGAACCAAAGCATATTCGCAAATAAAGAACGTGCAAACATACCCGGTCGCTGCTTTAACAAAGCAAATGTCTGTTCCGCATCCGCCTTCAAACGGTTGCGCTCCACTTCTCCCTGCCAAACGGTATATGCCTCGCGGTAGAATATATCCATCAATTCCTTCAAATTTCCGAATTCCGGCTTACGGGCATATTCCGCCAGACGCAACGCACGTATCATACGTACCCACATCTCTCTTTTCGGATGCATGATTTCGCAAGCCTTCTCCGGAGCCATTGTCAGGTTGTTCAACCAAAGAGCTACCATTTTACATTCACGACGCGTATATTTCAACTTCAACTCCTCACGCTTCGCTTGGGCTGCCGAACGACTTTTATCCAAAACTCCACATATATGTGTGTTGTTTCTACCTGTTTTACGGATAATAGTCTTAGGCTCTATGATTTGCAGGAATCCGGTTTTCTTATACCACAGATAACGCAATATATCATTCGGAGTAGAGAAATAGATTTGCGCTTCCTGCGCTCTATCCTGTTCCACCAATGTATCTATCACCAACATCAATGTCTCCTTCATTTTGATTCCGACTGCCGGTAACGGAAGTTCGCCAAGCATCATTTTCAAGCTATCTGCTTGTGTGACATCAAGAGCCGTACGCGATTCAAGCAAGTCACAGAAAAAAGCATTCAGCTCCTTGTCCTGCCAAAGTTCCAGCACTTTCAGTTTACTTCCCTGTCCGAAGTATTCCGTAGTAGCCGTTTGGAATGGAGTTCCGCAGAACGGACAACCATTGTATCGTTCCATAGGAAATGTATTATCAGGGATCACGTGTCCGCAAGGTAGTTTAACGCCTTTGGGGGTATTAAACAGGTTAGCGATCCATGTAACCAGATGATCCAAACGCGTTTCTCCGGTAGGTACATCCCACCCTTTCACCAATGGAGCCCAGTTTAGCGTCACACCCAATGCTTCTTTCATCACCTGAAGAATCATCATCTGTTGAGCCGGATATAACTGATTAACGGCATGCAGCAGTTCTTCGGACAAGCTATATCCTACTTTACGGAGTTGGGCTACCAATGCAATGGTAGTCGAAGTCAACTCTTCCTGCTTTTTCTCTTCTTCTATCAAAGGCAAATAGATGGCATTCTGCCTGATAGACACTTTCAACAAATCTTTATTCATAACTTTGTTTTTTTAAGTAAGGTAATCGGAAGACTGTGAATCAATGGAGCATTCCTGCGGTTTTGAAGTAAGTCTTCCTTGACCTTAGTTGATAAAAAGAGGTAGAACAGGCCGGATTCGAACCAGCGTTATCCACCGTTAAGAAGTAAGCCCCGGTTGACCTCATTTCAGATAATCCCGAAGCTGCTGTCCTACCTCTATATATTTTTTTGTGGAGCAGGTCGGAGTCGAACCGACGACGGTCACGGGATAGGAGTAAATCTTAATTGACCTTTTTCATCAGGATAATCTCAAGATTAAAGATGATGCTCTACCCACTGAGCTACTGCCCCTTTGCGAAACAGGAAAACGGATAATCGTATGAGTGATTTCCATACCTTAAATGAGTTGTTGAAGTAACCCGTACTTGACCTGTTTTCTTGTTTCTTCGACAAAGATAGATGCAGTGGTGCGCAGCCTTTTTGCGCAGCTAAAACTTTTTTGCTCTTTTGAAGAAAAAAATAAATTCCAATACCTGCATCGTTTAAATAGAAATCAGCGATTTGCCTTACGATTCTTTACTTCTTCTACAAGTTTTGTAAAGGACTTCTCCTTTTTACGTTTCTCATGTTCGGAAGCAGAAAAGTGCCATGCCTCCCGGCGAAGTTTCAGATAGCTTGCATAAACTTTATAGTCTAATACACCGCTATTGACTGCTTCTAAAACAGCACAACCCGGTTCGTTGATATGCTTACAATCTTTGAAACGGCACGATTCTGCATAGTCAGAGATTTCAAGTACTTCGGCCAGTGAATCTGGATTGTCGATAACCAAGCCAAATTCACGCACACCCGGAGTATCGATTAAAACACCCGAATCATTCATCAACACCATTTCCCGACGGGTCGATGTATGCCGGCCTTTTCCTGTGGACAGGCTTATATCGGAGGTAAGCAACACAGATTTTTCACAGAGTGCATTTACCAGAGAACTTTTCCCGACACCCGAAGAACCGACAAATACAACAGTTTCTCCTTCTGATATGGATTCCCGCAGCCGGAGAATCGTTTGGGGTTGATGAATACTCGTAAAAAATACGGGTATCTGATTGGAGATATGCTTTATTTGTTCTTCAACACTCTGCCTGTCAAAATCTAAATCGGATTTATTAAGTACCAATACAGGCTTGATGTTTTCTTCCAATACCTGACCCATAAAACGTTCTACTCTGCGGACATTGAAATTATCGTCAAGGCTCTGCACAATAAATGCTTTATCGACGTAAGAAGCAATGGCCTGCTTATCGGCAACTGTACCGCTTTTCTTGCGATACAATGTCCGCTCACGAGGCAGCATATCGACAATAATCCCTTTATTCTCATCAAATGGTTGAAAAAGCACCCAATCACCCGTACAGGGTAATTCAGCATCAGATTTCCCATACATCATGTTTCCCGTGAGTTCACACTGAAACAATCCGTTTTCGGAAACGACCTCGTAGCAGGTACGGTGTACTATGGATATACGTCCATGAGGAAGAGTGCTGTAGAGTGATTCTTGTTTTAGTCGGCTTAGTTTATCATTCCAGCCATACCAGTTTAAATTAACGTCGAATTTGTGAATTGTTTGATTTTCGTTATTCATGATCTTAATGTATACAGCGCACACGTTACAAAGCACCACGATGCTTTTAGCACCCTTGTACGCAAGTTAAAAATTGAAATTATAAAGACATAAAGAGTACTCCCGAAAGGAATCATCCGAGAGCAAACGAAAGGACAATCTGTATCAGCAACACAGATTGTTTACTAAACCAAATCCGATTTATTATTTCTTGTCATGCGACAAAGATAGACTATTTTTATTTAATGGCAAAACGAGCCGTCATTTCATACCGTAGCTTGATAACCCGGTACTGCTCGGTAGCTGCCGCCCCCATGCTTACATTGCTCTGCGCCTCGAAAGGAAGATAACGGCTTATGTTATTATCGGCAGGTTCGATGATACGAATCACTTCACCCAACTGCTGCCCCATCGCTTCCACCAGATAAGATGCTTTCTCACGGGCAGCCTTCAGTGCTTCAATCTTACCCTGTTTCCGATACATTGGCAAATCCTTATGTTTGAGTTCTCCGATGCGCATGGACTCAATTCCCCACGTATTGACCGAACGAATAATAGAGTTAATCTGCTCAAAATCCGTAAGCCGGATATCCAATTGCTTACCTATCAGAAATTCCTTTCCTCTCTGGCGCCAATAATCTCCTATTTCCTGTGTGCGGATAGCATCATCCGTTATTCCTATTTTGCGCAAACTTTTACGCAAATCTTTCTCTATCATTGCCAATGGCACTTTCGTCCGGAAATCTTCTTCTTTTTTTGATTTACCGGTGTATTCTTCTTGCCAATACTCCTTAATCTGAATCAGAAAATGAATCTCATCCGGAACGACTTCTATTTCAGAAGAACCGGTCACTTCAACGTATCGTCCATCACTTTCCTGTGCATTCACAACGATACTCCAAGCAAACAAAATAAAAGCGAATAAACATACCTTTTTCATATCTTCAATCTTAATAGTACAACCTCTTTTACAGAATGCGAATGATCATTTCACAAAGCTATTAAAAAAAACTGTAAAACCGATTTTATCCCAAGAAATCAATCAGGCTTTTTCGATCTATCAAAATAGTATCGCCATTCTTTACCTTACACTTGGAAGATGTTTTGCCGGAAAGTAAAGAAATATACCCTTTTTCAAACAGCAGCTTCAAGCGGGTACTGGAAAGAGGAAGACATCTTTTTATCAACGAAGATAATTTAAGGTTCAAGTCGAAATCACATTTGACTCGGATACTTATGATCTCACTACTCATATTCAGGATATCTTCTAAAGAGACGGTATTTATCACTTCATATTCAACACTGTCATAATCTAATTGAAGATTATTCCTGCTTGCCACTCCGGCAGAAAAAGCATATTGCCAGGCAACTTCCCTGTCATTCATAGAAAAGCTGTGAAAGAGCTTCTTATCAATCAAGTCGGTTTTTGTTCGTGATAACAGAGTCATATTACAAGTGTTATCACATTTCACACATCTATAAATCAGCCAGACATCAATGTTTTTCTTCTGTGCATTCATCCTGAACTTATCACTGCAATAAAAGCGGTCACTATCACAGTGACTGCATTTCTTAATTAATAAGGGGCAATTCTTCACCCTTATTTCCCATGTAAATGTTGTTTCCATAACTATACAAAAGCGATTATCTTTCTTTGTGAATCAATTATATTTCTCCGCAAAGTTGGAGATTAGCCATTTGTATAATTCACAAGATGTCACAAGACGCCCTGAAATTTATCTGTCAAGCTCATCCATCATCTTTATAATCTGTTCTTTCAACTTATCCAGAAATTGAGTCCTGCTTTTCTTTCTATTCCTGATTTCCAAGAATATACGATAAAAGTCACCTATCTCGATATTAAACAGTGTTTCGCAACAAAAAGCAATGTCTTTCAAACTCGTATTTCCATTATTAAAGCATTTACCTGCATACAAAGCGTAGATAAACTCAACCAAAGCCACTTTACTGTCCGTCCATTGCAACAGCTTACTGTCTACAATGAAAGTAAATTTAAGATGAAGTTTCTCTGTCAGCTGCTCAATTTCCTCCGACATATATTCTATCAAACGATTATTCGCCAGAATTTCTGCAACACTCGAATCATGCAAGGTGGTAAAAGAAGTATCTCTATCCAATAGATGACAATGTATATCAGAAAGAATATCATAATTCTCCCGAATAAAATAGTGGTTATCAAACTCTGTCCGACCGGCACGATAATATTCATAAAAGCTATTATTCGAAAATGTTTTTTGCAGGTTCTCCAATTCAATCTTCAGATATCTGCATTGGGAGGACAGAGATTTGCCGATACGATTCTTTTCAATCTGATACAAACGGACATAAAACATCAACAGACCGGAAATCTGCGGTTTCGATACTTTAAAGAAAAGAATCTCTTCTTCAGCACTTCGAAACTGATATCCGGCAACTGCTGTTTTCAGCGAAGTCAGTGAAACCTGTAGGACACCAATGATCTGCCTGATTCTATCCAAAGGATCAACCGACTGTAGCTCGATCCTTTTTATTTCTTCTTCTATGTTCAGCTTACTATTTCTTACGAAATTTTCCATTCATTCTCAACGCATCCACCACTCCCATCTGATTACTATGAACCGGACTGAAAGCTTGAATAGCTAAATTGCATCAGTCTTGAAAAACGATGCAGTGAATAATAAAAATGATAAAATGAAAAACCTGTTCAAGTATAGAACTACTCAAACGAAAGAAATTAGCCTGTGGTTTATGAGGCTAATAGTAAGCTATAACAAATTTAAGAATTGTGCCCAAAATCATTGCTTTTAGAATTCAGATGCAAATATAATAGTTTTTTCAGGATGGCATGAAGTTTATATGAAATTTTGAAATAAGCTCACCAGAAGTATAGAAAAATAGTATCTTTGCCTTCGGCTTTTCACAGATACTGTGAGAAAGTGATTCTTTTAATCATATAAATAAAAAAGACTATGATCAGATTAAATGTTTTTGTTCGTGTAAACGAATCCAACCGCGAAGAAGCGATAAAAGCGGCAAAAGAACTGACTGCCTGTTCTTTAAAAGAAGAAGGATGCATTGCTTATGATACTTTCGAAAGCAGCACGCGTCCTGACGTTTTCATGATTTGCGAAACTTGGCAGAATGCCGAAGTATTGGCAGCACACGAAAAATCTCCTCATTTCGCTCAATATGTAGGTATCATTCAGAAATTGGCTGAAATGAAATTAGAGAGATTCGAATTCTAAATGAATTACGAAGGTGTGTCATAATGAATAATAAAACGCAGATTAACGCAAATTATCGCAGAAATAATTTTATAAGTCGTCGATTAATACATCAATACAATTGAAATAATCTGCGATAATCTGCGTTTTGACACACTCTCATTAAATCAATCCGGTATTCCTTATCTTTCCGAGTAAAATTAGTCGAGTTTCTTATGGATAAATGTTCCTTCAATCCAATAAGTTGCGTGATTCGATTCAAATTTCAACAAGACATAGCTGGGATCAGCGGGGCCACCGGGAAAATGATCGATAAACCAGTCCTGCCAAAGTTCCTGCTTCATCTTTTCGTCGGTTACAACTTCCACTTTCCCCGTTAACGCCACGCTGTCTCCTTTATCCTGAAAGCATAATCCTGCTTTCGGATTCGATAAGAAGTCTATTGTTTTTAGTGAATCTGCCCCGGTAGACATCCAGATAGTGGCAATTCCTTCTGCCAGGATTTTACTCATCGGTACAGGACGGGGATAACCTTCTTTATTCACAGAAGCAAGGGTAACTACTTCACATCTTTGCAACAATTCTGCTGCTTTCTCTTTCATTGTTTTTGTGGTCATAAACTGATTGGTTTTTATTAACCTTGCAAAGGTAACGGCATATCTTCACATTCTATTGTAAAAAAGCGACTTTTACCAATCTATCTCTGTGGCTCGATATAAGTAAGTGTGGTTTCTTGCGGAACTGTAAGGGAAAGAAAAGACGCAGGAGTATTGCCGGACATCGACTTAATCTCTTTTGAAAAATGCGCTAAATCATAATATCCTGCATCAACCGCCGTAGTCAACAGGTTGGCTGATGTCGTGGTTCTCAATAATTCCACAGCATTCTTAAATTTGACAATACGGCTGTATTCTTTAGGAGTAAATCCGGTATAATGCTTGAACTTCCTCTCAAAATGACGCTGACACAAACAGACGTCATCCATCAAGCTGCGAACTGAACGTTTTCCTCCGGAATGATTAATCATGTTCACTGCCATAGCGACGTGCGAATCAGCAGGCTGATAATGGCGCGCCAAATATGCCAGCAAATATTCCTCCACTACTCGTATTCGATCTGCCACATGCTTCTGCTCACCTAATTTTTCAATAAAAGTGTCATCAAAAACAGCCTTCATCTCATTAACACTGATTCTGCTATTCACAAACTCGTGCAAAGGCAGGTTTGTAAAGCAAGACAGACCACAAGGTAAAAAACGAACGCCAAACATATGAACGGATTCAGCATAAGTGACAAGTTCGGAGTACTTCGTCATGGGTCCTACGAAATAGGAACGATAAGGTTGCATAATCAGACTTCCTTCTTCAACAGCATTAGCCACCTCTCCCAGCGTAAATATAAAATCGGTACAACCATCCGGCAGAATATGGATGCGCATACCATATTCCGGATTGCCCTTAAATTCCCAATAGTTATCAATGTAGGGAACAAGTAAATGAGAAGGCTGATATTCTGTATACATGGATATATTTTACAGACAAATATAAAGAGAATAAATTCTAATTCATACATTTGTATTCCAAAACAATAAAATAAAATGAGGAATTTTGCAGCTATAGACTTTGAAACAGCCAACGGCAAACGTACCAGTGTATGCAGTGTGGGAGTTGTCATTGTAAGGGAAGGGAAAATAACAAATAAAATCTATCGCCTGATCCGTCCCCGCCCTAATTATTATACTCAATGGACAACAGCTGTCCATGGCTTAACTTATGACGACACGATGGAAGCTGATGAATTTCCGGAAGTATGGGCGGAAATCAAACCGTTGATAGACGGTCTGCCACTTGTAGCGCACAACAGTCCTTTTGACGAAGGTTGCCTTCGGGCAGTTCACGAACTGTGGGAGATGACTTACCCTAATTACAAGTTTCACTGCACATGCCGCGCTTCGAGAAAGGTATTCGGAAAAGAATTACCCAATCATCAATTACATACGGTAGCTGCCCGGTGCGGATATGACTTAACGAACCATCATCACGCATTAGCAGACGCCGAAGCTTGTGCACAAATAGCTTTACTTATTATTCCCGAACCCCAAAAAGCAAAAAAAGCGAAGAAAACCGACAAAGATACACATGTGAGAGATTTATTTGCTTCACTCATTCCTCAACCGATGAAAAAAAACAAATAAAAAACACTACAACTACTATTTCAATCAATAATAGCCGTAGTGTTTTATGATAAAATACTAATTATATATTTCTACTTATAGAATAGATTTTGCAATACCCATTTCCAATCCACGAAGTTCTGCCAATCCGCGAAGACGGCCCAGACAAGAATATCCCGGATTGGTTTTCTTCTTCAAGTCATCAATCATCTGATGACCGTGGTCAGGACGCATAGCGATAGAGCATTTGCGACGTTGTTGCAAAAGAATAAGAGCTTTCATTACACTGTACATATCTACATTCCCTTCCAGATGATTGGCTTCGTAAAAGTTTCCTTCTTCGTCACGCTGCGTACTACGCAAATGTACGAAGTTGACACGGTCGCCGAAACGTTCCATCATACCGGCAAGGTCATTGTCAGCACGTACACCGAAAGAGCCTGTACACAAGCAAAGGCCGTTAGATTCATTAGGTACGGCTTCAATCAATTTTCTGAAATCTTCTTCCGTACTCAAAATGCGTGGCAAGCCCAAGATAGTATAAGGAGGATCGTCCGGATGAATCACTAGTTTTACTCCTACTTCATCGGCAACAGGAGCTATTTCTTTCAAGAAGAAAATCAAGTTGGAACGAAGCTTCTCGGCATCGATATCATTATAACGGTCCAATGCCTCCTGGAATTGTTCTACAGTAAAGCTTTCTTCCGATCCCGGAAGTCCGGCAATCATGTTACGAACCAACAATTTCTTGTCGTCTTCGCTCATTTGCTCGAAACGGGCTTTCGCTTTGGCAATTTCTTCCGGAGTGTAATCTTTTTCAGCATTCGGACGTTTCAAGATGAAAAGGTCGAAAGCTACAAAAGCTGCCTTTTCAAAACGGAGTGCTTTAGAGCCATCCGGCATTGTATAGGCAAGGTCTGTACGGGTCCAGTCCAATACAGGCATGAAGTTATAAGTAACTACCATTACGCCACACTTCGCCAGATTACGGATGCTTTCCTTATAGTTTTCAATATATTTCATGAAGTCACCCGTCTGTGTCTTGATATGTTCGTGTACAGGTACACTTTCTACCACAGACCATGTCAGACCCACTTCCTCAATCATTTGCTTACGCTTCATGATCTCTTCTACTGTCCACACTTCACCATTTGGAATGTGATGAAGAGCATTTACTATACCTGTAGCGCCTGCCTGCTTAATATCCCACAAGCTAACCGGGTCGTTAGGACCATACCAGCGCCAAGTTTGTTCACATAAATACATATTATTAAATTAAAAATTAAAAGTTAAAAATTAAAAGCTGAAAGCCAAGAGTTGATAGCCAGTATGCAGACACTGCACAGCTAATTTTCAATTTATTAAATTGAGAATGCATCAAATCCACCGTCGATAACAGCTACTGTACCTGTTACGAAGTTAGAAGCATCGCTAATCAGATAATGGATTGTTCCATAAAGGTCTTCCGGTTCACCGAAACGGTTGAATGGAGTATGAGCGAGAATGGTCTTTGAACGGTCAGTCAGAGAACCATCCGGATTAGTCAATAGCGTACGGTTCTGATCGGTCAGGAAGAATCCCGGAGCGATGGCATTTACACGCAGACCGTTACCGAATTTCAAAGCCAGTTCACCGGCCATATATTTAGTAAAGTTGGCAATGGCTGCTTTTGCCGCACCATAACCTACCACACGGGTCAATGGACGAAGAGCCGATTCTGAACAGAAGTTTACAATAGAACCTTTCTTCTGTTCCACCATAATTTCTGCAAATACCATTGTAGGCAATACTGTACCGAAAAGGTTCAGATCCACCACTTTCTTGAATGCATCAATCTGCAAATCGAAGAAAGTCTTATCCGGAGCGATAGTTGCACCTGCCATGTTACCTCCGGCAGCGTTCAATAATACATCAATACGGCCATAAGCCTTCATGATTTCTATCTTGTTACCTTCCAGCACTTCCTTATCCATCACATCCGTGTAAAGGAACATGGCTTCATTTCCTTCGGCTTTGATACTGTCTACCAATGCTTTTCCTGCCTCTTCACTCCTGTCGAGCACAACCACTTTTGCACCTTCCTTTGCGAGATACGCAGCAATACCCTTACCTAAAATACCAGCTCCACCGGTGATAACAACTACTTTGCCTTTTACGTTAAATAATTCATTCATGGTTCTTACAAATTTATATGTTTATAATTTATTGTTCAGATAATATTTCAGATTCTCTTTGAGAAGAATATCGATAGGCATCAAATTCACCTTTTCACTGTTCTGTTTGAATAACAGATGATTGCACAATGATTTAACACCCTCATATCCCTGACGCTCCGGACGCTGTGCAATCAATGCGGTTATCACACCTTCGGAAAGTAACTGTGTATTTCTCCCGATAAGGTCATAACCAACCAGTTTGACAGACTGCATTCCTCTCGCTTTCAGATAATTCCCTAAGATATAGCAAGTTGAATTAAAAATAACAGCCCCATTTATGTTTGGATTAGCTTCAAAGATTTCATCCAGCTTCATGAAGTTATACACTGAATCATTTATTTTCAGTTCCACTTCGTGCAGATTTCCATTGAATCCTGTTTGCGTGAGATAATGGCAAAAACCTTCCCGCCTGTTCTTTCCCTGATTTGAGTCATTCTTCCCACTATGAATAATTCGCGCCATCAATATATCGGAAGACGAAGAAAGCCGGTCCATCAATAATCTGGCAGCAATCACTCCGGCATCATAAGACTCCGTTCCGAAATAAGCCAGTTGATGTTGCCCTCCAATGTTGGAGTCAACATATACATAAGGTATTTCATTCCTGTCAAGTTCCTGCGAAAGCCGGATAACAGAATCCGTAAACAGAGTCGCAATCAGTACCCCATCCACTTTCTCATGCAGCAGATTGCGGATGATATCATCAAAAGTCTTGTTATTATATTGATCGAAAAAGAGTTTGGTAATGGTGATGTTATACGATTCCATTTCCGACGCCGCTTTATCTATACCTTCGGAAATAGCTTCCCAATACTCTCCCTGAACAAAAGAAGGAGTAACTGCAAGGAGATGATATTGCTTTTTGGAGGCTGCCAATGAACGTGCCATTAGATTGGGCTGGTAATGTACCATTTCCAGAATCGCCTGTACCTTTTTCCTATTTTCTTCAGATACCCTTCCACGATTATGGATGACACGATCTACCGTGCCAACAGAGACACCTGCCATCTTGGCAATGTCTACAATCCGAATATTTGAAAACTCTTTATCCATCTATTGATAAGTATCTTGTTTTTCATCGGCAAAAGTAAAATGAATTATTGAATTAAGCAATAGTGTGTGCGCACACACATAATACACAACAAAGAATATATTATTAATAATCAACAATTTAACTACAACATTCAGGAAGTATACATGTTGTTAAACATAAGAAAAAGTAAAGATAGTATAGAGAAAAAAGCACTTATCAGATGAGAAATCAGAAAAAAAGTAGCTTTTTATTCTTGAAGGAAGTGAAAATAATGGGGAATATACACCAATATGTGTTCGAGCACACATTATTCAGATAATGACTGATGAGGCTAGAAATAAAAGATTATACATATATAAAACAAAACAGGTAACCGATTCTATTTAAAACGATTACCCGTTTTGGAGGGCTTATTTCCCCCACTTATCTTTTGCTTTTCCGGCCACTTTATCGGCTTCTTCCGCTACTTTATCAGCAATTTCCGCACCGGTTTCTACTGCTTTAAGTCCAAGATCCACTGCTTTTCTTTCAGCATGAGCAGCAGCTATTTCAGCATCACGACCTATGCGATGGATAGCATTATAAATTTCACTTTCTAATTGTTTTGCTTTTGCTGTACGTGAAAGACGATAAGCTACTGCGCCGAGGATTGACCCAATTCCAAGTCCAATCCAGAAATTCCCATGTCTACATTCCATAATTAAGTTCTGTTTTTAGGATTAAAAATAAATTATATATCTATTTAGATTTCGAGAATAAGGAAGCAATCCACAATACAAGGATAGCTCCTACGGTGGAAGTTATCAAACTTCCGATCAGTCCTGAAGCTGCCAGTCCGAAAAGGGCAAATACCCAACCGCCCAGTACACCTCCAAGAATACCAAGTAATAAGTTTATAACAAGACCAAAACCTCCGCCGCGCATTATTTTACCTGCGAGGAATCCAGCCACAATACCAATAATGATATACCAAATAAAGCTCATATAATCCTCCTTTTTTATTTAACAACAGTGGGTATGAAGAATAGTTCAATAACACAAAACCGAATTAACGACTATTTACAATCCTTAGTCTTAGAGAAACGGGAAGTTTACGTACCTTTGCAGCCAATTTTTCAGGACCACTTCAAAAGTAAATAGGTATTATGGTACAGAATCAGGAACAACCCGTAGGAAAAATTACATTTTCCATTTTAATCGCATTGAGTCTTTCGCATTGCCTCAACGATCTCTTACAGTCGGTGCTATCAGCATCTTATCCTTTATTCAAAGATGATTTAGGACTTAGTTTCGCGCAAATCGGACTTATCACACTAGTTTATCAACTTTCCGCTTCAGTTTTTCAACCGATTACCGGAATTTTCTTTGATAAGCATCCCGTCGCATGGTCATTGCCTATCGGAATGAGCTTTACACTGATTGGTTTGATAAACTTAGCATTCTCTGATAATCTATACTGGATATTAGCCTCCGTATTCTTAATCGGAATTGGCTCTTCCGTACTGCATCCGGAAGCCTCCCGTATCACGTTCCTTGCTTCCGGCGGAAAACGTGGACTGGCACAATCACTCTTTCAGGTAGGTGGTAACTTCGGAGGTTCATTAGGTCCTTTGTTGGTTGCCCTGTTGGTGGCTCCTTATGGCAGGCAACATCTCATCGTTTTTGCATTTGTGGCCTTAGCTGCTATCGGAGTGATGTACCCCATTTGCAAATGGTATAAATCATATCTAAACCGGATGAAAGCACAGACTGTCAGTATCAGAAAACCTGTTCATCTTCCTTTGCCTATGGATAAAACGGCCCTTTCAATCGCGATATTGCTGATCCTGATTTTCTCCAAATATATCTATATGGCGAGTCTCACGAGTTATTATACTTTCTACTTGATTCATAAATTCAATGTAAGCGTACAAGATTCGCAGCTATATTTATTTATCTTCCTGGTAGCTACTGCTATCGGAACATTAATTGGCGGACCGGTAGGTGACCGAATTGGACGTAAATACGTGATTTGGGCTTCTATTTTAGGAGCTGCCCCATTCAGTTTACTAATGCCACATGCCAATCTGCTGTGGACTATTATCCTTAGCTTCTGTGTGGGATTGATGCTTTCTTCCGCTTTTCCTGCCATATTGCTTTATGCACAGGAGTTGCTTCCTACCAAACTTGGATTGATATCCGGTTTGTTCTTTGGATTTGCTTTCGGAGTGGCCGGTGTAGCATCTGCCGTACTTGGCAATTTAGCGGATAAAACGAGCATTGAATATGTATATAACATCTGTGCTTATATGCCGCTACTGGGATTAGTCACGTTCTTTTTGCCTAATTTGAAGAAGAAAAAGATTGGATAGAAATCTATATAAATAAAATCGCCCTGCTATAATGATTATAGTGGGGCGATTTATATTATTTATAATCTGAACTCGTCTTCACATTTTTAGCTTCAATATCTACTTGATTGCCCTTCATAGATACGTTTCACAGAAGTGACATTGGGATATGTTTTATTATATATTTTCGTTACATCTTCTACTAACCAACAATACAGTGGGCCAAGAGCGCGAGTAGCATCATCTTCTGATGGAGTTTTTTCCGGAGAGGTGAAATAAAGCACATGGTCTATATCATTATAATTCACATAAATAAAAGAAGTAAATGTCTTTTCATCCGTTTGCCTTATCTCTCTGGTAAAAGAAGCAGTAATAATGTTAGATATATCATCCTTTGAAGGAATTACAGTAAGCGTACCACTATCTTTTGTATCATAAATAAATTTAATTCCGCCAGTTACATGCATATCCGAGCTTGCAATAACTTGATTTTCTAAATCTACTTTCTCATCACCCTCAAGTCCTTCGACTTTTACACTTACTTTCTTTGTAGTAAACGATTTCGTACCTTTGATTATCTTTACATCAATTTTAGCAGTCAGTCCATTCGCATCTTTCACTACAAGAAATGTTGTTCCCAATTGAACGGGAGCTATCATCACATAACCATATTCTTCCTGAATCTTAGCTTTTGCTATCTCTTCATCACCAGTTTCTACAGTATAAGGAGCTACCCCACCTGTCATTCCTACAGCAGCACCATCAGTTATCTCCATTACTATATCACTAATAGGTTGATCTGGGAAATAAATATCATCTATTTCATAAAGAAAGAAACGTTCATCATCGTTATCACAGGATACTAATCCTAAGCCAATGAACAACAATAAAAATAAAAGTCTAGTTTTCATACTTTAATTTGTTAATTTGTGAGTGTGAGTAATAATTATCCTACAAAAATACTAATATTCACCATACGGTATTCCAATAAGTCACTATATTATTTATTCTAATTATTAACGAAGTCTTCCTTTAGCCTCATGTTCTAAAGTTTTGGGATTACGACGAGTATCCCAAAGGGCGATAATAAAAACACGATCACTCATAACTGCATACACAAGTTTGCATAGTCTATCAACAGGAATAGAGCGTAATTCCATCTCTTCAAAATCCTCCAGCAAAGGCTCTACTTTTCCAAGAAATGGAAACTCACATAAATTCCGAATAACATGTACAACTTGTTGTCTGAAAAGGCGAGCCTCTTTCATCGAAAACTGGGTTTCAATATAACAAAGGATGACCTCTAAGTCATCCAATGCCTCGTAATCCCATACTATTTCCATCGTTCCGTACGCTTCAACATCTCATCCTGCGAAGCATATTCTCCTTGTTTATAGCGTACTAAAGCACTTTCTGCACGTTTCTTTATACATTCTATTTCATCTTTGCAGGGAGATTCCGCTTCCTGCTCTTTACGCGCAACACGCGATTTGCGACGCAAAGCTTTTAAGGCTTTTAAAGCTTCAGCCGTTAGATCATCATCAGCAATAATAGCAGCCACCTCTTTAAGAAGTGAAGCCCTAAGTTCCATTGTAGACATATTAATTATCTCCTTTCTTTATTATACAAAGTTACAATAAAACAGTTACATAACCTACGAAACTCTATTCTATTAACATACTTAACAGAAGAAAGAAAACGACCGGTATGCATCGTCACGACGTATACCGGTCTACAAGTTAAGGTCAAAGTCAAAAAATTAAGAGAGCTATTTTATATATTAGGGTTAGCGTTTATTTCTTTCTGGGGGATAGCATACAAATAATAGGTGCTATTTACTGTAAACGGTTTACCGTTCGGGAAGTTAAGGAACCAATGTCCCAAAGGATTTCGTTTTTCAAAGCTACCACCCTCCTGCCAGCAATCGACTTCTGTCTTCTGCATTTCATCAGATAAAGCAGTACGTACTACGGAACCCTGTGTACGAAGTACATCTGTAATACCGAATCCCTCTCCCCAAAGTTCGCGGCGGCGTTCCATCAGAATCTCATTAAGAACATCTTCCTGTGATTTCCCTGTCACGTCATAATCTCCCACTCCACGGGCATTGCGCAACGTATTCAACGGAATGACAGCCTGATTCAAAGCCACTCCATCACGAACTTTCGCCTCCGCTTCTATCAAATACATTTCAGAAGCACGCATCAAGACCAGATCAGCTGTGTCGTCTGCACGCATGTGGAATTTCTTATATCCCAGATACCCTTCACGCATCCACTGAAACAAAGGCAGACGAATGTCACCTTCGGTAAAGGTATCTTTTAGATGAGGATCGGCCATAAAACTACTATAAGCTCCGACGTATGTTGCATCCAGATAATAAAAGTTGTAGCTGGCATCCGACTGGGAAGGTATTTGAGGGAATCCCCATATCCATTCTTTATTGGAAATATTATTAAAGCCTTCATACTCGGCCGTAGTTGTCATCAACGCATATCCTGTACGTGCAGCTTCAGCTGCTTTCGCTGCTTCTTCCCACTGCCCTGTCAACAGATAAGCACGAGCCAAGAGGCCATCCACTACGGCAACATTCGGTTTGAATTTCTGATTATCACCACTCCGGACATAGTTCTTCAAATAATCCTGTGCCAGATTCAGATCATCAAAAATACGCTGATAGACCTGTGCCACCGTTGATTTTCCTTTCGGAACTGTCGAACTATTACTCGGTTCGGTATATATAGGAACGCACGGAGCATCTTTATCTTTCAAGTAAGTAAATTGATAATGCTGTACCAAGTGTAAATAACAGAAAGCACGTAATGCCAATGCCTGTCCCTGCGCTTGCCGTAGTTCCTCCGAATCTCCCTGGATGGAAATGGCAGTATTACAGTTATCGATCGTTTTATATATCAGATACCAAGCAAACTCTGTTCTATTGTTTGAAGGCAACGCTATATCGTTAAACTGATACGAAGAGTTGAAACCGTATTTCGGACGGGAAACAACATCACTTGCCATCATGTCGTCCAGACACTGAAGTGCCCGATAACCGATATTGGCATAGGTACTTGAATAATCAAACAGATTATACCAGGCACCATTCACAAGTGCCTCCACATTTTCGGGCACAGGTACTTTTTCTGAACTTACCGCATCCGTTGGGTCCGTATCCAAAAAACTGCTGCTACAACTCGTTGCCAGGAAAAGTCCGGCAACTGCGGCAAGAATGGATTTAATTTTTATTTTTCTCATAATTTAGTCTGAATTTAGAAAGAAACGTTGATACCTCCGGAGATCGTTCGCATAGCCGGATAGCGGTAATAAGTGATACCGGTAATTCCCTGTTCAGGGTCTAGTCCCTGATTCCGGTGAATGGTAAACAGATTATCTCCTTGTACATATACCTGCACACTGCTCAATGCCAACTTACTAATCCATTGTTTGGGTAAGTTATAGGAAAGAGTCAGGTTTTTCAATCGCATATACGAATTATTCTGCAAGAAACGGGTAGAAGCCGAGTTCCAGTTATTAGTGGTAGTACTCAAAGCAGGAACATCTGTATTACGATTGTCGGGAGTCCATCTTTTTAGAATCTCCGTCGACCAGTCGCGTCCTTCCAGACTTCCGTTGTGCAAAATCATTGTAATATCACGATTGTAGATATATCCACCGATACTATAAGCAAAGATGGCAGAAAGATCAAATCCTTTCCAGGAAAGAGAGGTATTGAATCCACCATACACCTTCGGAAGAGACGATTTATTGACGTAATAATAGTCAGCCGAACCGTAATCGTTTGTTGTGACACGTTTTCCGGTCGGATTGTGATTTTCATCTTCTTCATCCATATACCACAACGGATCTCCGTTCTCCGGATCTACTCCCGCCCACTCTATCATATAGAAATCATAAACAGAACGGCCTACCTGCAACTTGTTCACTCCACTTTGCGGCATATCTTTCAAAGGAAGATCCGTCACCTTATTCTTATAATGTGTCAGATTCATCCCCAGTTTCCATACCCAACCATTCTGATTGATAATCGTTCCGTTCAACACCATTTCTA
The DNA here is from genome assembly GCF_015558905.1 of Bacteroides sp. D55t1_190419_B8. Lineage (NCBI taxonomy): Bacteria > Pseudomonadati > Bacteroidota > Bacteroidia > Bacteroidales > Bacteroidaceae > Bacteroides > Bacteroides sp. D55t1_190419_B8. The sequence goes on along the minus strand of NZ_JADMOU010000009.1, from coordinate 185,982 downwards.
TACCTGTATTCTTCAAGGCTCCTACATTCTCGTCAATAGAACCATATCCCAGGGAAGGAGCTATCGGACGTGAGTAAAGCAAATCTTTCGAACGACGGGTAAAGAAGTCAAACGAACCGGAAAAACGGTTATTGAACAGGGAGAAGTCGATACCTACATTAAAGTTGAGGTTCGTTTCCCATTTCAGGTTCGGGGTCGCCATACGATCGGACACTAACGCATTTTCTCCCAGATTGGAAACAATGGTATAAAGTCCTTTACTCGCATAATACGTACCCAGGTTATCGTTTCCTTGTGCACCATAGCTCATTTTCAAAGTTAAGGCAGACAACCAGTCGGAAGTGCTTGCCATAAACTCTTCCCGGTCGATGCGCCAGGAAGTACCCAGCGACCAGAAATTTCCCCAGCGGGTTTCGGGCGCAAAACGTGAAGAACCGTCGCGACGATAAGATGCCGAGAAGAAATATTTATTCTGATAATCATATAACGCTTGAGTCAGATAACCCACCAATGCATAGTCGATACGATATCCCGAACCTCCGGTCAGCTGTGAGCCGACTACCAATTCCGGCATATCAGGCTGTGCCATCTTAGAACGTGATGCTGTCAGTTCATCGTAACGGTAAGAATAGGCTTCCACACCGGCAAGGACATTAAAATGATGTTCACCGATTGTCTTGTCATACGTAGCGATATTATTCCACGTCCAGGAGAAAGTACGGGTATTCATCCGGCTGACGCCGCCTCCGTTCTCTTTAGCCGGACCTAACTTCGGGTTCGTATAATCCAACGTATTATAATTGATCAAGTCGAAGTTGAAACTTGTCTTGAATTTCAGTCCTTCAATAATCGTAGCTTCCAGAAAAGTACGGCCGGAGACTTCATCTTTCATTCGTTCCGATTTATCCAAAGGCAAAGTAGCCGGAAGGTTCCAGTTTGCCATCGAACCGGAAGGACGATAGGAACCGAAGTCATAAATACGGTCTCCACTCTCATCCAATTTGTAGCTACCATCCGTATTCATTTCATAAATGGGATAAAATCCCGGCATGGTACGTCCTGCGGTAATCACATTACTGGTTTTGGAGTCGGACGAAACCGGATAATTCTGCATGGAATGTGCGAAACTCAAGTTGACACCTCCCTTCAACCAGGAAGTCATCTCGCTGGTGATATTGGAACGAAGATTAAAACGCTGGTAACCGGATTCGAGTGCAATACCTTTATCATTCAGGTATCCGGCAGAAAAGAAATACTGATTCGCTTTTCCACCTCCGGAAACACTTAGATTTAACTCTGTGCGAAGTGCCTGTTGCTCCATGGCGTCACTCCAGTCAGAATTCCATAACGGACGGGCGCCTGCCACCAGCTTTCCATCTGTACCGACCGGTTGCGCATATTGAGGGCCATAGGGGTTCGGACCACCTCCCATCAATTTCGTTACCAAGTCTTTGGATGCTTGCGTCGCGGCAGTTGCCGGAGTATAATCCGCACTCTTAGCGTACTGATTGCGAAGTGCTTCCCAATATAATTCGAAGTATTGGTCGGTACTGACACGATCATAATCGCGTACGGCACGGTTGGAACCTCCTAACGAAGCTTTTACCTTTACTGTTGCTTTGGTATTCTGATCTCCCTGTTTGGTGGTGATAATAATCACACCGTTTGCACCACGGGAACCATACAAAGCAGCAGAGGCCGCATCTTTCAATACTGTCATCGAAGATATGTCATCCGGATTGATAGAGTTCACACTACCATCGAACGGGACACCGTCCACTACATAAAGCGGAGCGCTGGAAGCGTTGATAGATCCGATACCACGAATACGGATTTCCGCATCCGTACCCGGCTGGCCGCTTGCCGCACTCGCCTGTACTCCGGATACCGTACCCTCCAATACACGTGATATGCTGGAAGTCTGTAACTTTTCAATCTCACCTGCTTTCATCGTCGAAGCTGCTCCGGTAAAACTATACTTTTTAGCGGTAGCATAAGCTACTACCATTACTTCTTCCAGTTCCTTACTTTCCGATTCCAACGTAACATTAATCACACTCCGGTTATTCACCGGTTGTTCCACCGTTCTCATTCCTACAAAACGGAACACTAAAGTGCCGGTAGCAGGAGTCTCAATCGAATACTTTCCATCCATATCGGTAATGGTGCCGGAAGATGCTCCTTTCAATTGTACGGAGACACCAGGCAAAGGTTCTCCTTCAGAAGTCACCGTGCCTGTCACGCGTTTCTCCTGCTGTGCTTCCGCATATACTATATTTCCTGCAAAAAGCAGAAGAGACACGACTAATAAACGTAAATAGATTCTCATAATTTTGTGGCTTAAGATTTATTTGCTTGTTGTAACTAACAGTACATTGAACTTTTTTGTTTAGGAAACGAAACATTTTTTAGAGGATTGCTAGTATAAATCAACGAAAGGTAGTACATTCGTGAAACAAAAAATATCTATACCAACAAAGAACCACATGGGGAAACGGGTTATTCTATATCTTTTTCTGTTATTTTCACTGTCCTTACAGGCACAGACTGAAGAGAAAGTCTCTTTGGGCAACGATAGTACAGAAGTAGATTCCACAGCAACCGCCAAGCCAAGTGCTTTTAAAAGAGCGATCAAGAAGTTTATGAACTTCAGTGATTTCGATACGCTCTATATCAGTCCTAACCGTTATAACTATGCGCTGATGGTTACTCATTTCAGTAACTTTGAGTATTATTCTATCACCAGTGAATTGCCGCAGCCACAGAAACTTAGTTTTTCTCCCAACCCGCACAACAAGATAGGATTGTATTTCGGCTGGCGATGGATTTTCCTGGGATGGTCTGTAGATGTGAACGATATTTTCAAAAAAGGCACCCGAAAGAACAGGGGAACAGAGTTCGATCTTAGCTTATACAGTTCCAAATTAGGCGTGGATATCTTCTATCGCCGCACCGGTAATAATTACAAGATACACAAAATCAGAGGATTTTCAGACGATATACCCTCCAACTATTCCGAAGATTTCAGCGGAATAAAGGTAGATATCAAAGGACTGAACCTATATTATATCTTCAATAACCGTAAATTCTCCTACCCTGCCGCATTCAGTCAGTCCACCAATCAACGACGCAATGCAGGTACATTTATTGCAGGTTTTTCCATTTCAAAGCATCATCTCGACTTCGATTATACAGCACTTCCGGGATTTATCCAGGAGGCGATGAATCCTGCCATGAAAGTCAAAGATATTAAATACACCAATGCCAACATCAGTTTCGGCTATGCCTACAATTGGGTCTTTGCCCGCAACTGCCTGGCGTGTCTGTCTCTCACTCCTGCCATTGCCTACAAAGCTTCCGATGTGGACGCAGAAACGAATGAGGCAAAAGCGTGGTACGGTAAATTCAATCTGGATTTTCTGCTTCGCGCAGGGATTGTCTACAACACCGGGAAATATTACATAGGTACTTCCTTTGTTGGAAAAAACTACAATTATCATCGTAACAATTTCTCTGTAGACAATGGATTCGGTACTCTCCAAATATATGCCGGATTCAACTTCAACACCCGCAAAGAATACAGGAAAAAGAAATAATACCACAGAAACTAGAAATCATCAACTTGTTTGCTAATCCAAAGAATCTTTGTACATTTGCCACGTTCTAACGAGCAAAAGTAAAAAATCAATGAAGCAACAACGCCACATACAGACCACACGCACTCTTCTTTCCCGCTTTCGCTACTGGGGAAGAAAGAACTATGCTGCCTTTGCAAGTATGGGACGCGAATTCCAGATCGGTCATCTGCATACCAATGTAGTGGACGTTGCTCTTCGTAAGCAGAATGCTGCACAAACTATCCCTTATCATACATTTATGACACTTCAAGAAATCAAAGACCAAGTGTTGGCGGGTATCGACATATCACCCGACCAAGCTGCTTGGCTAGCCAATATGGCTAACAGCGAGGCGCTTTATGCCGCCGCACATGAGATTACCGTCGCACGTGCTTCGCACGAGTTCGACATGTGTTCCATCATCAACGCCAAGTCCGGCCGATGTCCGGAAAACTGTAAATGGTGTGCACAATCCTCCCACTACCAAACCAAAGCCGAGATTTACGATCTCCTTCCCGCTGAAGAATGTCTTCGACAGGCCCAATACAATGAAGCCCAGGACGTCAACCGATTCTCCCTCGTTACCAGCGGACGAAAACCATCTCCCAAACAGATTACCCAACTTTGCGATACAGTCCACTATATGCGTCGACATTCGTCGATTCAACTTTGTGCTTCTCTAGGACTGCTCAATGAAGAGGAATTGCGTTCCCTGCATGAAGCCGGGATCACCCGTTATCACTGTAATCTGGAAACTGCCCCGTCTCATTTTTCCAAACTCTGCTCTACGCATACGCAAGAACAGAAACTGGCTACCCTCGATGCAGCCCGTCGTGTAGGCATGGATATCTGTTGCGGAGGTATCATCGGCATGGGAGAAACGATGGAACAACGGATTGAATTCGCTTTCACACTGGCAGAACTGAATGTTCAATCCATACCTATCAACCTGCTTAGCCCGATTCCGGGCACTCCACTGGAAAACGAGCAGCCTTTAAGCGAAGAAGAAATACTTAAAACCATCGCACTCTTTCGTTTCATCAATCCGACCGCTTTTCTGCGTTTTGCCGGAGGACGTTCACAACTTTCTTCCGAAGCGATGCACAAGGCATTATATATCGGAATTAACTCGGCTATCGTAGGCGACCTATTGACAACACTCGGCTCCAAAGTATCAGAAGATAAAAAGATGATTCAGGAAGAAGGCTATCATTTCGCCGGTTCCCAATTTGATCGCGAACATATCTGGCATCCGTACACATCGACTACCGATCCGCTTCCTGTCTACAAAGTGAAACGGGCAGACGGTGTTACCATTACCCTCGAAGACGGACGAACGCTCATTGACGGAATGTCTTCCTGGTGGTGTGCAGTGCATGGATATAATCATCCGGTATTGAATCAGGCGGCAAAAGAACAATTAGATCAAATGTCCCATGTCATGTTCGGGGGATTGACGCACGATCCGGCTATTGAACTAGGGAAACTGTTATTGCCTTTGGTTCCTTCCTCCATGCAGAAAATATTTTATGCAGACTCCGGTTCGGTAGCCGTAGAAGTGGCACTGAAAATGGCTGTACAATATTGGTATGCAGCAGGAAAACCGGAAAAGAACAATTTCGTGACCATCCGTTCCGGCTATCACGGTGATACGTGGAATGCCATGTCTGTATGTGATCCGGTGACGGGTATGCACAGTCTTTTCGGTTCAGCATTACCTGTACGTTATTTTGTTCCGTCCCCCACTTCCCGGTTTGACGGAGAATGGAATCCGGAAGATATACTACCTCTACAAGAGATGATTGAAAAACATTCAAAAGAGTTGGCGGCACTTATCCTGGAACCCGTGGTACAGGGAGCAGGCGGGATGTGGTTTTATCATCCGCAGTACCTGCGTGAAGCTGAAAAGCTTTGCCGGAAACACGATATTCTTCTTATCTTCGATGAAATAGCAACGGGATTCGGACGTACCGGCAAACTTTTTGCGTGGGAACACGCCGGAGTAGAACCGGATATCATGTGCATCGGCAAAGCACTGACCGGAGGATATATGACACTTTCTGCTGTATTGACCAGTAACCGGATAGCAGATACCATCTCCAACCACGCGCCGGGAGCTTTTATGCACGGACCTACATTTATGGGGAATCCACTCGCGTGTGCAGTGGCTTGCGCCTCCGTCCGCCTATTACTCGAATCCGGTTGGCAAGAGAATGTGAAGCGAATCGAAACCCAACTGAAAGAAGAACTGGCACCTGCACGGGAATTTCCGGAAGTGGCTGATGTACGAATACTCGGAGCTATCGGAGTCATTGAGATGAAGCGTCCAGTAAATATGGGCTATATGCAACGACAATTTGTGGAAGAAAAAATCTGGGTACGTCCCTTTGGCAAACTGGTATATCTGATGCCACCTTTCATCATCACTTCGGAACAATTAAGTAAACTGACTTCCGGGTTACTTAAAGTTATCCAAAAAAGATGACAGACAAGAAGAATATTACCGGATTTTCACCCAAGAATCTGTTCCTCGGTGAGCAAAAGGGTGTTCCTCGGTGAGGAACGGGCCTTTCCTCACCGAGGAAGGATGCCTTGGTCGGTGAGAAACTTTCAGAATAGTTCTTCTGATGATAAACATCTTATAGGCAACTAATTACACTTTCAATCATTCATATATCGAATACTGATTACTTAAAATAATAATTCATGACATTAGAGTATATAAACCAGGAACTACAGACCTTGAAAGAGAAAAAGAACTACCGTTCTCTCCCACCGCTAATCCACGAAGGTCGAGATGTTCTGCTGAACGGACAACGAATGTTGAACCTATCTTCTAATGATTATCTCGGACTGGCCAATGACATCTCATTGAGGGAGGAATTCTTAAAGACACTCACTCCCGAAACATTCCTGCCTACCTCCTCTTCTTCCCGGTTATTGACCGGTAATTTTAGTGACTATCAGAAGCTGGAACAACAGCTAGCCACCATGTTCGGAACGGAAAGTGCACTCATATTCAACAGTGGTTATCATGCCAATACAGGAATACTTCCTGCCATTTGCAATACTCATACACTGATTCTTGCTGACAAGCTGGTACATGCAAGCCTGATAGACGGAATTAAATTATCATCAGCTAAATGTATCCGGTATCGTCACAATGATATTTCCCAGTTGCAACGACTGATTGCTGAAAATCATAACGCTTATGAGCAGATTATTATTGTTACCGAAAGTATCTTCAGCATGGATGGCGATGAAGCTGATCTTCGCGCTCTCATTCTGCTCAAAAAGAGTTATTCCAATGTTCTTCTTTATGTAGATGAGGCTCATGCTTTTGGTGTACGAGGGGAAAAGGGATTAGGATGTGCTGAAGAACAGGACTGTATCAACGATATAGACTTTTTGGTAGGAACATTTGGAAAAGCCATTGCTTCGGCAGGAGCTTATATCGTCTGCCGGGAACTCATTCGGGAATATCTTATCAATAAAATGCGTACGTTTATATTCACCACTGCACTTCCTCCTATTAATATTCAATGGACTTCATGGGTGTTAGAACACCTTTCAGCTTTACAACATAAGAGGGCTCACCTGCTACAAATCAGCGAAAAGCTAAAGGTAACCCTTACAGCCAAAGGATATAATTGCCCATCGGTGAGCCATATTGTACCTATGATTATAGGAGCCAGTGAAGATACCATAATGAAAGCAGAAGAACTCCAACGCAAAGGATTCTATGCATTGCCCGTCCGCCCGCCTACCGTACCCGACGGAACCTCACGGATCCGCTTCTCACTGACAGCGGACATCACAGAACATGAAATTGACCAACTCATCAAACTGATAAACGAATGAAACAGCATTTTATCATAAAGAATAATCAGAAGCATCTATTGCTTTTCTTCGCCGGTTGGGGGATGGACGAAACTCCTTTCCTGACCATTCATCCTGTTGACAAGGACTGGATGATTTGCTATGACTACCGTTCATTAACATTTGATGTCGGTTTATTGGAAACCTATTCCCAGATTACACTCATCGCCTGGTCGATGGGAGTCTGGGCAGCTTCTCAACTCATAAAGCAGTATCCACATTTGCCTGTTTCCCAAAGTATCGCCATCAACGGTACCCTCTATCCCATACACGAAACCAAAGGTATTGCTCCCTCTATTTTCGATGGTACACTCCAAGGATTGAACGAACAAACCTTGCAGAAATTTCAAAGAAGGATGTGTGGTTCAATAGCTGACTATAAAGCTTTTCAAACCATATCCCCCCAACGTCCGGTTGAAGAACTTAAAGAAGAACTTGCCGCCATACAACAACAATATTTATCATTGCCTCCCTCTGATTTTAAATGGCAAAAAGCTATCATAGGAAAAGGCGACCGCATTTTCCTCCCGGATAACCAATATTTGGCATGGGAAAACCAAGTGGACTCTCTTAAACAAGTGGAAGCGGCACATTACCAACAGGAGCTTTTTAATACAATACTCATGTAGCCGGATACTGATGTGTTCATTATTGGTTCATATAATAATTTAGGCACGGATGACACGGATTAACACGGATTTTAGTGTTGTCGTTGCTGCAAAGCAACCGTGAAATCCGTGTAATCCGTGCCTAAAAGATGCTAGCAATTAATTAGTGACGTACAATTACCATCAGGAAATCAGCCTATTAAATAAATATTGATTATGAATAAACAACTAATCGCAGAACGTTTTTCAAAAGCTATCACTACCTATCCGAGGGAAGCAAACGTGCAACGGCAAATAGCAGATAAAATGATCCATCTGCTTACAGAACATATATCTTCTCCCTGCTCGAAGGTAATTGAATTTGGCTGCGGAACCGGTATTTACTCCCGTATGCTGCTCCAAACCCTCCGTCCGGAAGAGTTATTACTCAATGACCTTTGCCCCGATATGAAATATTGCTGCGAAGACTTATTAAAGAAAAAGCAAGTTTCTTTTCTTCCGGGAGATGCCGAGACAGTCTCTTTCCCCGCCGAAAGCACACTGATAACTTCCTGTTCGGCCCTGCAATGGTTCGAGTCACCGGAAAACTTCTTCGAAAGGTGTAATACCTTGCTCAATAATCAGGGTTATTTCGCTTTTAGCACTTTCGGAAAAGAAAACATGAAAGAAATACGCGAACTTACCGGCAACGGACTTCCTTATCGTTCACGGGAAGAGCTTGAAGCAGCTTTATCACCCCATTTTGACATACTGTATTCAGAAGAAGAGCTTATCCCGCTTTCGTTCAAAGACCCGATAAAAGTACTATATCACTTGAAGCAAACCGGAGTCAATGGTTTATCAACGCAATCCTCTACTGCCGGAAGACAAGAGAACGATTTGTGTTCATCAGACGACAATTCAAAAAATAATTCTAAGAACAATCTTCCCCAACAGCAGTGGACTCGTCGTGACTTGCAACTCTTCTGTGAACGTTACACGCAGGAATTTACTCAGGGCACTTCTGTGTCCTTAACATATCACCCTATTTATATCATCGCAAAAAAGAAAAAAGTATGAAACAGAATGTATATTTCGTAAGCGGTATCGATACAGATGCCGGAAAGAGTTATGCCACCGGCTTTCTAGCTCGTGAATGGAACAAGAACGGCCATCGCACCATCACCCAGAAATTTATTCAAACGGGAAATGTAGGTCATTCCGAAGATATTGACCTACACCGGCAAATCATGGGAATCCCTTTCACCAAAGAAGACCAAGAGGGACTAACCATGCCGGAGATTTTCTCTTATCCCGCCTCTCCGCATCTTGCTTCCCAACTGGATAACCGTCCCATCGACTTTGATAAAATAAAACGTGCAACTGAAGAATTGAGTGAACGGTATGACTCTGTTTTACTCGAAGGAGCAGGCGGCCTCATGGTTCCTCTCACTACCGAACTTTTGACCATTGATTACATCGCTCAAGAGAAATATCCGCTAATCTTTGTCACTTCGGGCAAACTAGGAAGCATCAATCACACCCTGCTTAGTCTCGAAGCAATACAAAAACGCGGCATTGTACTAGATACCGTATTATATAATTTATACCCTACCGTAGAAGACAAAACGATTCAGAATGATACAATGGAATTTATCCGAACCTGGCTGAAAAAGTATTTTCCGGAAACGAAATTTATACTGGTTCCGGAAATAAAAAAGAATCTATAGAAAAGCAATCACCAACTACTTTCACTCAACAACAATCGTACTCTTTTGTGGATTATGGCTATCATAAGTAACTTTCACCGGATACATATAGCCATAATCCTTTATTTTTTAAACAGTAGTCGAATATTTATCCAAAGCCTTTCTCAATGATCTTTCCGAAATTGGTTTAGTCACATAATCGTTACACCCCATCTCTAAGGCCTGTTCCTTATCAGTCCCGAAAGCATAAGCCGTCAAGGCAATGATAGGAATCTCTTTAGAATAAGAGCGGATAATGTGGGTTGCTTCCAGTCCATCCATACGCGGCATTTTCACATCCATCAGGATTAAGTCCGGTTGGTACTGCTTATACATTTCGACAGCTTCCACTCCGTCTTTAGCCCAAAGCAATGTATATTCCCTGCCAATCAGATTCTTCAATAGGATGAAATTACTCTCCACATCTTCTGCCACCAGAATCTTCTTAATCTGTTGTACACGATTGACAGTATTCCCTTTAGATTCCACCTTTGTCTCTTTGAAGAAATTACCGAGTTCTCCGGTTTCTTCATAAGGAATTGTGAAGTAGAAGGTAGAGCCTTTACCCAATTCGGAAGTCACCCCGATTTCTCCACCGATCTTTTCGATAATCATCTGACAGATAGAAAGTCCTAATCCCGTCCCTTGTGCAAAAGAGTTCAGTTTGACAAAACGCTCGAAGATATGATCCACCTTTTCCGGCTCTATCCCTATTCCTGTATCTTTCACGTACACACGGATATCTTTATCCATTCGCTCAAAACCAAAACGGATCTCTCCTTCATAGGTAAACTTACTTGCATTAGTCAGGAAATTCGTTATCACTTGCATAATGCGGTTCTGGTCTCCCTCAATGAGCAAATCCTCCTCTTCATTGTCCAAAACGAGAGTTACCCCTTCTTTCACACGTTCTTTATGAACTGTATAAATTGTCCGGCAGACCTCTCCCAGATTCATTGGACGCTTGATATATTCGAGTGTTCCAGCCTCTATCTTCGATAAATCCAGAATATCATTAATCAATTGCAACAAAATATCCGAGTTCTGATTGATAATACCCGAATAAAGCTTTTTCTCTTCAGCAGTTTCGGCAGAAGGCAATAATTGGGAGAATCCTACAATAGCATTCAGCGGAGTCCGGATCTCATGGCTCATGTTAGCGAGGAAAGCACTTTTCAATCTGTCGGATTGCTCCGCTTTAATCCTTGCCTTGATCAGTTCCTGCTCAATATTCTGAAGATTAGTAATATCCCACGAAATGCCAATCAGCAACGGTTTACGTCCCTCCATCGGTACAAGCGCTTTCAAAGTCTGCACAATACGCGCTTCTCCATTAGCCGACAGATAAGTTTCCTGCATATCAATACGCTTATGAGTTTGGAGTAATTCCAAATCATCCTTACGGAATTTCTCCGCGTCTCCGTGCACCGGAAATATCTCATAATCCGTATGCCCGATAGCTTTAGACGCCGGAATGCCTGAATGATCGGCAAATGCCTTATTCCAATATAAATATCTAAGATCATCTTCCGGGTCCTTCACAAACAGATAGACCGGAATATTATTCAAAATACCATCCAACAACAGATTCAGTTCGCGGAGTTCATCCCGTTTCTTGATAACATCAGTGATATCCTGCGTAAAGAACCATGTGAGTTCCTGATTATTCTCACGAATCAGGAAAGTTGATACCTGATGTACTCTCTCCTTAGTTTCTCCCTGACGTACATAAGCAGCACGATAAGCAAAGCTACCATCATTATCACGAATATCCTGCAGCTTTTGTTCCCATGCTTCCTTTGTTGTCATAGAGACACGCAAATCATATATTTTTTGTGTACCCAACTCCTGCGTTACACCGTATTCTTCTATAAATTGCTTATTCGCATAAACCAGCGTTCCATCTTCCGCCACAGCAAGAATACTGTCACTCACCTTATCAAGCACACTTTTAAAAACTTCCAGTTGCCTTTGGGTAGCTACCCGTTCCGTTATATCACGACACATAATCAGCACGTATTCCTCATCCAGCGGAAAAATACGGTTCTCGTAATAATGGCGTTCACCATTAAAATCCAGTTCGTGATGTGCAGTTGAAACAGTTCCGGTAGTAACAGCCTGCTGCATATTGGAGTGAACATTCTGATACGCTTTCGGTGGAACCATATCCTGCATGCGCATCCCTTTAAAATCCTTGTTTGATATTCCTACATGGTTGGTTTCTTCATTAGAAACAACTTCAATGCCTACCTCACTCTGATTGAAGACAGTCAGCATATCGGGAAGAGAATCTAGTATCCTAACAGCGTATTTCTCTTTAAAACTAACAGGATGATTGCTACGCTTCTCATCCCTAAGAACAGAAAGCTCTTTTCTAAGCTGCTCATTTTCTTTTTTAAGTGCTTCTAACTGTTCTACTAATGCTTCTTTGCTTTGTTCGATGCTCATGATGTAACGGGGTAAATACGTACTTATCTGCCAAAAGTAAATATTTTTTTGAATAAAAGCACGTATTTACCCTGTTTTTTTCAAAGAATTACTCAATAACCATAATCCGGTCGTTTAATCCCACCTTCATGCCATTTTCCACGAATACTTCTTTCACGACTCCATCCGTCACCGAACGTATCTCATTCTCCATTTTCATCGCCACCAATACACAAAGCGGATCACCCCGCTTCACGAGATCTCCCTTCTTTACATACGTCTTCAAGATAACTCCCGGCATCGGTGCCTGTACCACCTGACGCCCTACGGATTCAGCAGCAGTGCGGGCATTATGTATCTTCTCCATTTCTCCCTGCAATTCAATCTGATAAAGCTCCCCTTTATTCATAATCGTATATGAATTATTGGAAGAAGGAGAAATCTGCACTCCATGCGAGTGATGATCGATGATGATCGAATGAATGGAGTCACCACCCATATTATAATCGACCTCATATATCTTACCATTGACCGCAATCTTCTTGATTGGCCCGTCCTCCAGAATTTCTACCTTATATTCACTGTCCGGCATATCCTGAAGCTTGGCGTAATATGTAGCTAATGTTGTACCCATAACCAATTCCGTTATTTTTTAATTTTCAATTCTCAATTTTCAATTTAATAATTATTAGCAGTCATCTGCAATTTACCGTAATACTTCCAGAGCGATTCGCCTACTACGGGAAGTGTAGTGGCACGGGAAGCCGCTTCTTTCTCCCTCTCGTAGTGTCTCACTGCGGCAGCAATGACAGCCACAGTCGGATCAGTATTCTGACGACGTTTCAGATCTTCCTTATCAAAACGCGTATCGATAAATGTCGTATCGTATTCACCTTTCAGGAAAGCCGCATTCTTCAATACACGTTGATGGAAAGGAATTGTCGTTTTAATTCCCAGAATCTTATACTCTCGTAAAGCACGTGCCATATTGGAAATGGCCGAAGCACGGGTACGTCCCCAACAACAAAGCTTTGCAATCATCGGGTCATAATGCAAAGAGACCTCAAATCCCGCATAAGCGGCACTGTCAAGACGCAGGTTACGGCCTTCGGGAGCTTCACGTACAGTAATCACACCGGGAGAAGGCATGAAGTTATTCTCCGGATCTTCGGCGTAAATACGACATTCGATCGCTGCTCCGCTAAACTGTATATCATCCTGTTTATAAGGCAACGGATTTCCGGCAGCAACAGTAATCATATCCCGTACCAGGTCAACGCCTGTGCACTCCTCCGTCACAGGATGCTCCACCTGCAAACGGGTATTCATCTCAAGGAAGTAGAAATTCTGATCTTTATCCATCATAAACTCCAATGTCCCGGCACTGTAATAACCTATTTTCTTACAGGCTTCCACAGCTACCTTCAACATCTTCTTTCTCGTCTCTTCTTTCACAAAAGGAGAAGGACTTTCTTCTATCACCTTTTGGTTACGACGCTGAATGGAACATTCACGTTCATACAGATGAACGACATTTCCATACTTGTCTCCCATGATCTGAACTTCGATATGATGCGGATTCTCAATATATTTTTCAATATAAACCGCATCATTGCCAAAGGAGGTCCCTGCTTCGGATTGTGACAAACGGAGAGCTGTTTCCACCTCTTCTTCCGTACGTACCAGACGCATCCCCTTGCCTCCACCTCCCGCAAGTGCTTTCAACATAATGGGGTAGCCGACTTCATTAGCGACCTTCTTCACCTCATCAATGCCCTGTACGGGCGTTTCGGTTCCGGGCACAATGGGTAATCCTGCTTCACGCATAATCTTACGGGCTTCCGTCTTGATTCCCATTTTGGAAATAATATCCGCACTCGGTCCGATAAAAATCACTCCCTCTTCTTCACAACGACGGGCAAAATCCGCATTCTCTGACAGGAAACCGTATCCCGGATGAATAGCGGCTCCGGTCTTTTTGGCAATGGACAATATCAATTCCGGCTTCAAGTAAGAGGTATCTTCCGGCGAATTGGAAATGCAATAGGCTTCTTCTGCATAACGGACATGCAAAGCCCCGCGATCTACATGGGTATAAACAGCCACTGTCGAGATATTCATCACCCGGCAAGTGCGGAAGATACGCATCGCTATCTCACCCCGGTTGGCTACTAATATTTTCTTTATCATAATCTTTTTCTTTTTAGAAATAAAAACTTAAAAGAGCAATCAAATAATATTAGGCACGGATTACGCGGATTACACTGCTTGCAGAATAAAGGTTACCACATAAAGCAACCGTGAAATCCGCGTAATCCGTGCCTAAATTCAATCCATAAACAAGCCTAAAGCGGTAGGTTAGAATGTTTCTTAGGAGGATTCGATTGCCGTTTGTTGGCAAGCATCTCGAAACTTCGAATCAACCGCAAACGGGTTACCGCCGGATCGATCACTTCATCCACATATCCCAGTTCCGCCGCCCGGTAAGGATTGGCAAACTTTCCGCGATAATCATCCTGAAGTTCTTTCCGTTTCTCTTCGGGTTTCTCGGCTTTATCTATTTCCTTACGGAAAAGGATATTCACAGCTCCATCCGGTCCCATCACTGCGATTTCGGCAGTAGGGAAAGCAAGATTTACATCTCCACGGATATGCTTGGAACTCATCACATCGTAAGCACCACCGTATGCTTTGCGGGTAATAACCGTCACTTTCGGAACCGTAGCCTCGCAATAAGCATAAAGCAGTTTTGCCCCGTTACGGATAATTCCACCATATTCCTGATCGACTCCCGGAAGGAATCCCGGCACATCTACCAATGTCAGTAAAGGAATATTAAAAGCATCACAGAAGCGGACAAAACGGGCGGCTTTGACAGACGCATTGATATCCAGTGTACCAGCAAGCACCAATGGCTGATTAGCCACCACTCCCACCGTTTTTCCATTCAGGCGGATATAACCCGTCACAATATTCGCAGCATATTCTGCCTGAAGTTCGAAGAAACTATTATCATCAGCCACCGCTTCTATCATCTCTTTTATATTATATGGCTGATTCGGATTGGCCGGAATCAAATCTGCCAGTTCCGGAGTCAGGCGAGTCGGCGAATCGCTGGTCGCTACAAACGGAGGCTCTTCCATATTATTCCCCGGCAGATAGGAGATCAATTCGCGAATATAATTGATGCACTCAATATCATTCTCCGCAGAAAGATGGGCTACACCGGACTTTGTCATGTGCACGCCTACTCCGCCGAGTTCTTCTTTAGTCACTTCTTCCTGTGTCACGCTTCTCACCACATCCGGTCCTGTAATAAACATATAACCGGAGTTTTTCACCATCAGAATAAAATCGGTCAATGCAGGAGAATAAACCGCACCACCGGCACAAGGTCCCATGATCGCGCTAATCTGTGGAATCACTCCGGATGCCATAGAATTGCGCAGGAATATCTCGGCATATCCGGCCAAAGAACGTACCCCTTCCTGAATTCGCGCGCCTCCCGAATCATTCAATCCGATGATAGGCGCTCCCATCTGCATAGCCATGTCCATCACTTTGCAGATCTTCTTAGCGTGCGTTTCTGAAAGAGCTCCTCCAAATACGGTGAAATCCTGTGCGAATACATAAACCAAGCGCTTGCTAATCATACCATATCCCGTCACCACCCCGTCTCCGGCAAATTTCTGCTTTTCCATACCGAAATCGGTACACCGATGGGTTACCAACTTATCCAGTTCGATAAACGAACCTTTCTCTAATAATAAATCGATGCGTTCACGGGCGGTCAGTTTGCCCACAGAATGTTGTTTTTCAATGCGAGCGTCTCCGCCGCCTTTTTCTGCTTTCCTGTTCAGTTCTTCCAAGTTGTTAATAAGCTCTTTCATAGGCTGTAGTTATTAAAGTTGTATGTGTGTGTAAAAATAAACAGTAATAAATGAAATCATTGTCATATTGATTACACAAAGGTGCTTTTATATAATGAACGCATCGTGTACGGAAATTGTTAGCATTTATGCCTTAAAACATCTTTTTCTATTTATTCAGGAAGCTTTTTTTGCAGGTTGCGACAACAAATGTCCATGCTTTTCTGTTTATCGCTTATCATTTTTAATAAAACCTATACCCTAACAAAATGAGAACAATTAAAATCTTATTAGCAGCCGGTTTCCTGCTCGTGTTCGGTACAAGTATTCATGCACAGGTACAACGGAATGAAACCTATCTACCCAAATTTGCCATCAAGACCAATGCTCTCTATTGGGCCACTACTACACCCAACTTAGGAATCGAAGTGGGACTGGCAAAGAAACTGACTCTCGACATATCCGGTAATTACAATCCGTGGAAGTTTGGTGACGACCGTCAAATCAAGCATTGGCTCGTTCAGCCGGAATTACGCTATTGGCTCTGCGAACGTTTCAACGGAAGTTTCTTCGGTTTGCACGGACATTACGGAGAAATGAATGTCAGCAATCTGAATATATTCGGAATGGGACATGACCGTTACGACGGCAATCTGTACGGAGCCGGCATTTCCTATGGATACCAATGGCTCATAAGCAAGCGCTGGAGTATGGAAGCAACCATCGGCGTGGGATATGCCCGTCTGGAATATGATAAATATGCCCGTGATTGTAAATGTGAAAAGCTGGGACACAACACCCGTAATTATTTCGGCCCGACTAAAATCGGTCTTAGCTTCATTTATGTCATCAAATAATCGAACTTTCTAAAACTTATAATGATGAAAAGAAAACTTATTTATCTATTTATAGCTCTTGCAGCCACTATTCTGCCGGCTCATGCACAAAAATTCCTGAACGATGCGCTCACTCTCTCAAACGTATCTTTATGGCAACAAGGTAACTCTCTTTATGTCGGCATGACTTTCGACATGAAGAATCTGACAATAGGTTCCGCCCGAAGTTTAAGCCTTATCCCCCTGCTGACGGACGGACAGCATAATGTACCTTTGCAAGAAATCATCGTCAATGGTAAAAGACGCGAAAAAGCATATATCCGCGGTCTGGCAATAACCAAGCAAGAACCAACCGCCATTATCGTTCCTTATAATAAAAGGGAAACTTTTAATTATACGCAGGTGATTCCTTACAAACCCTGGATGGCTAATGCCAGTTTGCAACTTGTAGAGAATTTATGCGGATGCGGCAATTATCAGGAAATGAATGCACAGGAACTGATTACCAATGATGTATCTACCGAAGCCAAACGCTTAAGTGCCATGTCTCCTATCATTGCCTATATCCAGCCAACCGTAGAAGTGGTCAAAAACCGTAGCGAACAATATGAAGCTCATCTGGATTTCCCGGTCAACAAATCGGTAATTCAGACCGACTTCATGAACAATCATGCTGAATTGGTGAATATCCATGCCATGTTTGACAAAATACAGAATGACCGGAACCTGACTGTGAAAGGTATCAGTATCGAAGGTTTCGCCTCGCCGGAAGGACCTCTTGCCTTCAATGAACAGCTTTCCAAAAAACGTGCGGAAGCTTTGAAGGATTATCTGGTCAAGAACGAAAAAGTGTCTTCCAAACTATATAAAGTGACTTTCGGTGGAGAAAACTGGGACGGATTGGTAAAAGCACTCCAATCTTCTTCGATGAAGGAGAAGGAAACATTCCTGAACATCATCAAGAATACGACTGACGATGCCAAACGTAAACAGGAAATCATGCGTGTAGGTGGCGGAGCTCCTTACCGTAGCATGCTGAAAGAGATTTATCCGGGATTGCGTAAAGTAAACTGCAAGATCGACTATACCGTTGTCAATTTCGATGTTGAACAAGGGCGTATCATTATCCGGGAAAATCCGAAATATCTTAGTCTGAACGAAATGTATCAGGTGGCCAACAGTTATCCGAAAGGCAGCAAAGATTTTGTGAATGTATTCGATATTGCCGTACGTATGTATCCTACTGACGCCGTAGCTAACCTGAACGCAGGAGCCGTCGCATTATCACAAAAGGATTTGAATGCAGCAGTGAAGTTTATGGAGAAAGCCGATCATAATACTGCCGAGTTTATAAACAATACCGGAGTCTACAATTTCCTTAACGGAGACATCAACCGTGCCATGGCTGCATTCGAACAGGCAGCAAAGCTAGGTAACGAAGCTGCCCTTGCCAACTTAAAACAATTACAACAAATTTTAAGTGTGAAGATGAAATAAACAGAAAAATCTATTTATTCAACCGACCAAAGTGGGGCGTTCGTTTGTTATATCAATAATAAACGACGTTCCACTTTTTAAATCTGATAATTATGACCTTGATCCTTGCCGTTATTCCTGTGTTACTGTTGATTATACTGATGGCATTTTTTAAAATGTCAGGTGATAAAAGTAGTATCATTTCTCTGATTGTGACGATGCTGATTGCTCTTTTCGGCTTCGCTTTCTCGGTAGACAATCTGTTTTACTCCTTTTTATATGGAGCATTAAAAGCGGTCTCTCCTATCTTAATCATTATTCTGATGGCTATTTTCAGTTATAATGTATTGTTGAAAACTGAAAAGATGGAGATTATTAAACAGCAATTCGCTTCTATTTCTACCGATAAAAGTATTCAGGTGTTATTACTGACTTGGGGATTCGGAGGTCTATTGGAAGCTATGGCCGGCTTCGGAACAGCAGTAGCTATTCCGGCGGCAATTCTTATCAGTCTGGGATTCAAGCCTATCTTTTCGGCAACGGTGAGTCTGATTGCCAATAGTGTAGCCACTGCTTTCGGAGCAATCGGAACTCCGGTATTGGTATTGGCCAAAGAAACGAATTTGGACGTATTGCATCTTAGTACGAATGTCGTATTGCAATTATCCGTTTTAATGTTCCTGATTCCGCTGGTTCTACTTTTCCTTACTGACTCCAAACTTAAATCGCTCCCGAAAAATATATTCCTGGCTTTATTGGTAGGCGGAGTTTCTTTAGTCAGTCAATATCTGGCTGCTAAATATATGGGTGCTGAATCTCCGGCCATAATCGGCAGTATTCTTTCTATTATCGTAATCGTTGTTTATGGAAAACTTACTGCATCCAAAGAAGAGAAAGCACGAAAAAGCCATCTGAAAACGAAAGATATATTAAATGCATGGAGCATTTATTTACTGATTCTGTTTCTGATTATCCTGACCAGTCCGCTCTTTCCGGGATTGCGTCATACTTTAGAGAACAATTGGATTACGAGAATCAGTCTGCCTATCAATGCGTCCACCGTCAATTATACTATTTCCTGGCTGACTCATGCCGGAGTATTGCTTTTCATCGGTACTTTTATCGGTGGATTGATTCAGGGGGCTAAAGTAAAAGATCTGTTCATCGTTCTTTGGAATACCGTGAAGCAGTTGAAGAAAACATTCATTACGGTTATCTGCCTCGTGGGGTTATCTACTATCATGGATAGTTCCGGAATGATCGCTGTGATTGCCACAGCACTGGCTACGGCTACCGGAAGTTTGTATCCGTTATTTGCTCCGGTCATCGGTTGTCTGGGAACATTTATCACCGGAAGCGATACATCTTCCAACATCCTCTTCGGCAAGTTGCAAGCAAGTGTGGCAGGACAGATTCATGTCAGTCCGGATTGGCTGTCTGCGGCAAATACAGTAGGCGCTACAGGTGGTAAGATTATCTCTCCGCAAAGTATTGCTATTGCCACTTCTGCCGGAAACCAACAGGGAAAAGAAGGTGAAATACTGAAAGCGGCTATTCCGTATGCATTAGTATATGTAGCGATTACCGGAATTATTGTTTATATTTTCAGTTAATTCCCCCAAAAATAGAAGAAGATAATAGTACCGTTAACAAAGCGAGATAATGCGTGACAATATTTCCGTTTAGCCATTAGATGGCAAAGCATTTAGCTCATTTTGGTACGGTTATGAGTGAAATTATAAATAAGGAATTAGGCACGGACTACACGGATTTCACGGTTTTTAGTGTTATCATTACTGCAAAGTAACCGCGTTAATCCGTGTAATCCGTGCCTAAATATATTCTTTTCTAATCTGGTTTTTAAAGGGTGAATAGACAAATTTTAGCGTTCAGTAACTATCCGAGGGAAGTTTTGCCAAGAGTTTCTGTCAAATTGCTATTTTTTACTCCCTTTATATCCCCTATCTTTGCAACAGAGAAAACAAAAAGAAAGAATAGTATATGAAACTAATGAAAGGTTTATTGAGTGCTTTTGCCGTTGTATTGGCAACCACAGCTTGTGCAGGCAATAGCGGAGAAAATAAAAAGAGTAATGAATCAACTAAGGAGGACAATAAAATGGAAGTAGTAGCATTAAATAAAGCAGATTTTTTAAAGAAAGTATATAATTATGAAGCCAATCCGAACGATTGGAAATTTGAGGGCAGCCGTCCTGCCATCGTAGATTTCTATGCTACCTGGTGCGGTCCATGTAAGGTGATGCACCCGATTCTGGAAGAACTTAGCAAAGAATATAGCGGTAAAGTAGATATCTACCAGATTGATGTGGACAAAGAACAAGATCTGGCAGCGGCATTCGGTATCCGCAGCATCCCTACCCTATTGATGATTCCGATGAAAGAGGAACCTAGAATCATGCAGGGAGCTATGCCCAAAGACCAGCTTAAAAAAGCAATTGATGAATTTCTTCTGAAACAGAATAACGAAGCAAAGCAATAGACTTCGACTTTTTTCTCGCCATGGTGACTGCCCTCTATTCGTCTTTTGAAGATGGATAGAGGGCTAGTTCTAATTAGGCTCATTATAGTTTTCTCTGAACACCGTCGTCACCAACAACGTAATAAACCCCATTGTCTATCAATACAGCCCGTCCACGCTTTTTCTTCCGATTCTCCTTATTGTCAACATTGACAGCGATGACTTTACCATTATAAAAGGTTGAAATATCCTTGAAGATAGTGTGCCCCACAAGGATGTGTTCTACCATATAACGATCCAACATCATTTGTAAAGAGTCCTGTACCAACGGTTTATACTTGGGATCTTCTCTCACCAGGCCGCGATACCAGATCGGACCGTCATTGCCATACAGAAAATCAGTCAGTGGAGAAAGCGCTTTACGCTCTTTTTTGCTCATGAAAAGTGCCCGGCTCATTTCCTCATTCACAGTGGGGATATTCAAGTCCTTATCATAGAATAATTTTCCTAATCCGGCATGTACATATAAATCGGTTCCAATGATTTGCATTGTATTACGTGTTGCAAGCCAACGCCCCAATTCGGTATTTGTGCCGAATAATGAAGGATATTCCACTCCCAGTTTTTCTGCCAGCAATTTATATTTATCTTTTGTATAGCGAAGATCGTTGGACAACACCAGAGCCTCATGGTTTCCCAAAAGGAAAGAGACATGACCTCCTGCTTTAGCCGCTTCGTCTTCCAATTTATAGAACAGCCAAAAGATCTGCAGTACATCCTTGCCACGGTCGAAAATATCCCCGATAATCACCAAATGATTGCTACCGAAATTCCATTGATAGTTATCATTAATCACTCCATTTCCTTGCAACAGACTAATCACACAATCCAGCCGCCCATGAGGATCGGACATCACAAAAACTTTTTCCGGACGGGTATATTGCCACTCCGGTCTTTTTAATGGATGGAGTTTTACATCAAACGGATACCGTCCCTCATGATCCGTCACACGGAAACTGAAATCTTTAGGTAATGTCGCATAAGTCTTATCTGTAATCCGTCCTTTCTTATTGACATTAATAACCCGTGTACTACCGTCTGCCTGATAGAGTATATAGGGTCCGTCACCAGACAATTTCTCTTTTTTCTCTTTCTTCTTATCTCCTGAATGATAAGTTCCGGCCTGAATGCCGGAACTTATTAAAACGAGAACAAGAGTGGAAAGAAATAATCTCAAAAAACGAGTACTCATATTCTTTTCTTTCTTGAAGTTTATTTTTTAATCGTTACTAATTCTCCTTCGTCATTGATGGCTTTAATATCATCTCCTTCAATAACTACGGCACGAGTTTCTTTTTCAAAAGCCTTGGGATGATTGACACAAATATCATATACCTTTTTATCATAGGTATACTTCACACGACTATTTTCCGTATGACCAATAATAATACGTTTGACATCATATTGAGCCAGAAGTTTATCTACATCCGCTTCTTTTATCGGACTGTACTCACTGCCAGTCTTAACCATTCCGCGATACCACAACGGACCGTTATAACTATCACTATAAAGGAAATCGGCAATCTCCGGATATTGTTTTTTCCGTTCCTCTTTTGAAAGGTAAATGCTCTTGCTCACCAGTTCATTGATTTCGGGAATCGTCTCTTCGCGTTCCATAAACGCCTTACTCAATCCTGCATGAACATAAAGGTTTTCACCTACAATCTGAATGGTGTTTTTAGAACGCAGCCAGTTACCCATCACATTCGTCAGTCCCCACATCTTTCCATAGGTCATGTTCATCGCTCTTTGCGAAAGAGTGTTGTACTTGGCATACGTATATTTCAGATTATCACGCATTATCATTTCTTCGTGATCCCCCAAGATGGTTGTCACTCTGCCACCAACGGCTTTCGCCTCAAATTCCAATTTGTATATGAGCCATAAAATAGGAAGCACATCTGCCCCACGATCGAAAATATCACCATCAATCACCAAATGGTTACTGCCATATATCCATTCATATTTATCATTAATCACTTCCCCTGTTTTCAGAATAGCGGCAAACAAGTCGAAACGCCCGTGAAGGTCGGATACGGCAAATGTTTTAGCATACTCTGTACGGTCTTCCCATGCCGGACGTTCAAAATTCTCAATCTTATTAATGGGTACCTGAAAAAGGAGTTGATTATCATCCGAATACACATCCAGTTTCAATCCGGCCGGTAATCCGGACTCTTCACGAATGTTCAATGCATTATCTTTAGTCACTTCCAGAATTTTAAGTTTACCGTTTTCATAGAAAAGGTAAGGACCATCATTACGGAAATGAGTGATTTCAGCTATATCCGGTCCCACGGGAGTCAGATCTTCCCCGCACGAATAAAAGGTCGTGATGAACAAACCCAAAAGGAAATAGATGCTATATATCTTTTTCATAATTTCTATACGTTAATGCGTTAATTAATGCAATTCATATTCCGGATTCTGAACCATGTTTTCATTGTACTCCATTTCGTGATTAGGAACAGGAAGAACGATTTTATAATAACTCCAATCAAACTCAACTGCTTCATTGGGAACTTCGCTCAAATAGTCTTCACGTATCACTTTCTTGTTGTTTCTAAGCAGATCAAAGAAACGTTGTCCCTCGCCCCAGAATTCAATGCGACGCTGTTCAAGCACCAGATCCAAATTTATGTCTTCGTCCGCCACAGCATCCAGGTCCTTGCCCGTACGTGCATAAATCGGTTTCAGATACTTGCGCGTATTAGGTATATCATTCTTCTTAACCGCAGCTTCAGCCGCATTCAGATAGAGTTCCGACAAACGGAAAACCGGGATATTGGCATCTTCATACGATTTAGAACCTTGTGCCGGATATTTCAAACAATAAGGTTTACTGCTACTTGCCGTAGAAACCATCTGACTACGGACATCATCGGAATTATCTTTCATGTAGTCTTTCCAATACTTTTCGGTAGCTATCAGATTATATTTCGTGCTAAGATAACCGATGGATGATTTTCCCGGACTATCAGTTGTCAGATTCACAATTTCGAACAACAGTTCACTATTGAACGGAGTAGCCCATATCTCAGCATATTCATCATTGGTCCACAACTTATAGCCTTGTTTTTCGGCACCTTTGACAGCTTCAGCAGCCACATTATACGCCTCACCGTCATTACCCATGTAGAGGTAAACCCGGCTCAATAATGTCATTGCCGCCCATTTATTGATTTTACCCTCTTTCTTTACCGGACGAAGCAGCTTCACTGCATCTGTCAGGTCGTCTGTGATGGCCTTATAACATTGGGCAGTCGTATTGCGGGAAGGTTTGATATTCTTATCTTCTACCACTTTATCAATAATGGGCACAGCCAATGATGCCCCGTTATCTTTCAGATAAGGATACCCGTAAATACGTGTCATATCGAACAGCAATAAAGCACGTATTGCCAAAGCCTCTCCTTTCAAATCATTATAATACTCCTGCTCTGTCAGTTTCTCCAGTTTCGGAGTTGTAATTTCCCGATCGGGAACAAGCTTTATCTTTTCAATATCCCTGAATAAAATGTTCAGGTTCTTACCAATACCGTAGTACATTCCCCAGAAGCCACTAGGTCCATTCGTCTTATTATACTTGAATGTATAGAAACTGACATTGGTGCTGGAAGACTTATAAGATTTCATGTCATCTCCCCTCAAATCACCATAGCAGAACATATCCGCTCCATAATAACTGGATGACTGCATACTGCTGTATGCACCGTTCAGCACAAATTCAAAATCCCTTAATTCGGTCAATGAACCGTCGGTTTCTATAGCTGTGGAAGATTGCAAATCTAACCAGTCATTTCCGCAACTACTCAATAAGGTTGCAAAGACACCTAAAGCTATATATTTTATCTTTTTCATACTTATTCATTTATAGATTAATGCACTTAGAATTTCACTTCCAAACCGAATGTATAGGTTCTCATCGGAGGAGTATCCCAACTAGGTGATGAACCCGATTCGGGGTCAATATAATCGTATGCCGCCCAAGTTAGCAGGTTATTGCCCGATGCATACAGACGTATATTGTCTATACCCACTTTCCGGGTCCATGTCTTCGGCAGTGTAAAGCCGAAAGTCAGATTCTTCAGACGAACATAATCTCCACTATATAAACGGCGTGTCGTAGCATAGTCTGTCATTGATATAGATCTACCGATCACAAAACGTTCAATGTTAGTTTCATCGCCCTCCTTCTGCCAGCGTTTCCGGTAATAAATAGGAATGTTCAGTGTTCCGTTGCCACCATGTTCCAGTTTGCTTGCCGAGCCGTCATAGTTCCATGCTCCAAAAGAGAAATTCACGTTAAAATTCAGATCAAACCACTTATAAGAGATGCTGTTACCCAGTCCACCGGTGATAGTAGGATCGGCACATTGCAGTATCACTTTTTCCGCACTACGAGGATCTTTAGTAGTTTCTTTGTTCAGGTTTCCATTTTCATCCGTCGTATTCTTATAAAACATCGGTTCGCCGTCTGCCGGGTCGATGCCTGCAAATTCAATCATGTAATAGGTAGAATAGGGCAAACCGACCTTATGAATAGATGTCCCGCTGGTTACTTGTTTCAAATCTCCGTCCAACTTCAGGATTTTATTGGCATTATGTCCCAGATTCAAACTGGTGCTCCAACGAAAATCTTTTGTCTCGATATTAGTTGAACGAATTTCCAATTCATATCCCTTGTTTTGTAATTTACCAATATTGGCAAGATAACTGGAGAAACCTGTTGCAAGAGATAATGGACGGCTGTAAAGCAGGTTTTTCGTTGTACGGACATAATATTCAAATGTAACATTCAGCCTGTTGTCGAAGAATCCCAAGTCGATACCGGAGTTGAAGTTGTAGTTGGTTTCCCAAGTCAGTTCCTTGTTTTCCAGTTGCGACTGCGTGATACCCGGATTGTCATTATAATTACTGGTCAGACTGCTCAATCCCATATAGCCATAATAAGAAGACGGCAATGTTCCGTTCACACCGTAAGAGACTCTAAGTTTCAGGTCACTTAACCAGTTCTGAAGAGGTTTCATAAAACTCTCGCTACTCACTCTCCATGCACCGGACAATGACCAGAAATTTCCCCAACGATTCTCTCTTGCCAATCGCGAACTTCCGTCTGTTCTCCAACTCGCTCCCAGATAGTATTTGTTGTCATAGTCATAGTTGGCACGTGTGATATAAGAAACAATACGCGTCGTACTGTTAGAACCTCCCATACTCTGATACACTACACCATTGTTCACTTCCGGTTTATCCCAGCGTGCAAAATTAGAGATAGTAGTTCCCAGCCCATCCGACTCCTTACTGTTGATTTCATAACCAGCCAAAAGGTCCAGATTATGTTTTTTCTTGATCTTTGTCTGATAAGTCAGGATATTAGACCATGTCATATTGGTAATATCATTGTAATCCTTGCTGAAACGTCCGTTATCATCGTCACCGTCACTGGTGCGCGGATCTTTCCATGCACGAGACTTATTCATCACAAAATCATAGCTAAATGTAGACGCAAACTTGATTCCTTTCCAAATATCGAATGATGCATATACAGTATTGAAAGATCGAGTCGCATATTCTCTCTTAAAATTATAAGAATTTGATAACATCGGGTTACGGTCATCCAATTTGATTAATGCACGGTTCCAAGTGCCGTCTTCATTCCATATAGGGTCAGACGGTGTGGCTCCATTACGCGTACCGTAAATTGGAGAAGTATACGATGTACCCTCCGAATAAGTATCCTGATTCACTTTGGAGAACTGTATCTTTGCACCGATATTCATCCATTTAGCCATCTGATAGTCTACATTCAAACGTGCAGAAATACGTTCCAGACCGGAGTTTATCGTAACACCATCCTGCTTCATATAACCAATGGACGTATAGTATTTAATCTTTTCCTGTCCGCCGGAAGCTGAAAACTCGTAATTCTGGTGGCTACCATTACGGAACAAATAATCATCCCAGTTCACAAAACCACACCAAGGAATCGGTGCATACTGGTCAATATTCGAATCGGCATAAGCCCATGCTTCATTCTCGGTCATTCCCTGATGAAGTCCTACCTCATCATCGGTCTTACCGCTATAAGTTAAAGCATAATTCCGAAGCCCCTCGTGAATCAGGTTACGACGTTCCTGTCCGCCCATCAATTCGCGGAAAGGCATGGCAAAATTAGAGAAGCCCCAATCCGATTTCAATTTAAAGACCGGTTTACCTGCTTTTCCTTGTTTCGTGGTAATAATGACAACACCATTCGCTGCACGCGAACCATAAAGTGAAGCAGCAGCGGCATCCTTGATAACAGTGATGCTCTCAATATCCGATGTATTCAAGGTAGACATTACATCCAAACCGGAATCACTACCGGATGCACCAATATTACCTGACAATACGGGAATACCATCCACCACATACAGCGGAGAATTGGAGGCATTGAACGACCCCATACCACGGATACGGATGGACGTTGACGAACCCGGTATACCCGAACCGGTATTCACGCTGACACCGGGAGCCGCACCCTCCAACATCTGTTGGAAAGATACATTAGGCACATCTTTCACAACATCTGTCTTTACGATACTGGCAGAACCTGCATAAGCCGATTTCTTGAAAGTACCATATCCCGTTACAATCACTTCGTCCAACAGGTTATTATCCACTTTCAGGATTATACTCATCGGCTTGCCGGGAGTTGCAACGACTTCCTGTGACGTATAACCGATATAAGAAACCATCAGAGTCACTTTCTTGTCTGTAACTTCCAGATGAAAATTACCATCCATATCAGTCATCATACCGTTAGTTGTACCTTTCACGATGACATTAGCTCCGATTATCGGCTCTCCACTATCTTCAATTACTTTCCCTGTAATCGTATATTTCTCACGTGCAACAGTTTCCGTCCTAACGGGTTCAGCCTTACGGATGGCAATTACTCCATCATGAACCGTATAAGTCAGTCCGCTATTTCGCAGGCACTTGTTTAGCACTTCAGAAATCAGCTCATTCTTCACATCCAGATTTTCCACTCTGACTTTCTTCGCATCATTTGTGCTGTAGATAAAGGTAAAGTCCGTTTGTTTCTGAATTTCCCAAAGAACCTCATTCAGTGTTACATTTCTGAATTTGGCTGTAACCGTGGTCTGTGCGAATACAGATGCGCGCATCAGCCCTGAAGTCGTAATACAGAGAAAAAGGAACATCATACAAAGACGTTTTCCATATTTCCCAAATCTGGCAACATTACGTAGTTTTTCCATAAAACAGGGATTAATGATTAGTGAATATTTTGATAGTTTTTCCTTCTACTGTGACAGTTACTCTACCCGTTTGCTCCAACAATTTCACCAATGGGGTAATCTCATTATAGCGGTTAACATAGCAACCGAAGCGTAACTCCTTGGTCACCTCATTCTCATAGACTACATCCATATCATACCATCTGGCAAGAGTTTTCATGATGTCATCCAACCGCTGATCTTTGAAATTGATCTTTCCATGTATCCATGAAGTATAAAATGCAGTATCTACATTGCGTACATTGATCTGGTTGCTGCCCGGAGTAATACAAGCCTGTTCCG
The DNA here is from genome assembly GCF_015558905.1 of Bacteroides sp. D55t1_190419_B8. Classification (NCBI taxonomy): domain Bacteria; kingdom Pseudomonadati; phylum Bacteroidota; class Bacteroidia; order Bacteroidales; family Bacteroidaceae; genus Bacteroides; species Bacteroides sp. D55t1_190419_B8. Next base: position 157,419 of record NZ_JADMOU010000009.1, on the reverse strand, counting down.
ATGGTTTCAAAATCCGGTTACTTCCATTTTCAGTCTGTACTTTTACAGAACCGCTGACAAGTGTAGTCTGATATTCTTCGTTTGGGTAAGCTGATATATTAAAAGTAGTTCCTAATACTTCTATTTTCATCCCTTTGGTTTGCACGATAAAAGGCTGTCCGGTTTTGCTTACTTCAAAATAGGCCTCTCCTTCCAGTTCTACCAAACGGCGATCCTGTGCAAACTGAACAGGGAACCGAATGGAACTCATGGAATTCAACTGTACTTTACTTCCATCGCTCAACGTCAGCTGATATTCACCACCACGAGGAACATTTACCTTATTATATGCAAGTTTCTCGGATGTCCGGGCGGGAGCCTGCTGATAATTCAATGCTATAGAATCCACCTGAATGACTGTACCGTCTTTTTCTTTCAATTCCACACCGGAGGTGGACTTCAAATCAATTGCTTCTCCATTATCCAGAATAAGAACGGCTTTCTTACCACCCGGAACAATTTGCTCCGTTGCTTGAGATAACGGCTGGGGTTCATTACCGCTCTTATATATTGCAACAGTAGCAATAGCCACCGGAAAGATGAAAATGGCAGCATATTTACATATATTCAATATCCGGTTTCTGAACCGATGGCGTTGGATTTTTCTTTGCACTCCCTCCCATCCGTCCTCTGCATGGAAAGTTTGCCGCTTCTGCATATTCTGCTTTATGTTCTCTTCTTTGCAGATTTCCTGAAAAAGGCGTTCGTTTTCGGGTGATTCATTTCTCCACCGGGTCAATACCGCCTGTTCCTCTTCCCCAATTTCATCAGATAAGTATCTGGCAATGAGTTTTGCAATATAGAAATGTTGGTTTATCATAATTCACATGTTTTAATCGTTGTTTATACTAAAACAGGTGAATTGAAAATCAGGGTGTATTGAAAATGTTTTTTTTAAAAAGAAACTATAAAAAGTAAAAAACCAAGTAATAATAGTCTTTCAAATATACACGTAATTTACGGTAGGCAATCTTTTTCTGGGAGTGTACCGTTTCGCCGGAAATATTCAGTGTTTCAGCAATTTCCGGATTGCTTTTTCCTTCAAGCGCCAGTTGCATAATGCTTTTCATTTGTGGTGGCAGTTTTTCAATGGCCTCCACCAATATCCGGTAACTTTCTTCTGCTATGACCTTGTCTTGAAAAAAAGAATCTTTACTCATTTCCAAAACTTTCTGTGCATACTCGTTCATTACCTTGGTATGCTCCAATTCATTCAAAGATTTATTGCGTACTGACGTATAGAGGAATGATTTAATCTGATGCACATACATGAAATCATCGCGCAACTGCCACAACTTCACAAAGCACTCCTGAACAATATCAGCCGCTAATGCATCATTTTCGACATACTGATTAGCAAACATACATAGAGATATGTAATATTTGTCGAATATAGAACGAAACTGCGTCTCATCAGTTAACTTAATACTAATATAGTCTGTTGTGCCAATCACGTATTCTTTATTTTGGTTACAAATATACCATTTGAAAATTATGTAACCAAACAAAAATGAAAAATCACAATCTTTGTTTCATTACAAAACCCTCAAAAAAGTCGTCCCGGTAACTATTACCAATAGCAATTTCATACGATTTTATAAATATATCATTATTGTCAAATGATTCGATGTGATCGGTATTGACTATATAGGATTTATTCACCCGCAAAAAAACAGATTTGGGTAATAAATCGAATATAGCTTTCAGACTCATGCGAGTAATGATACGCTGGTCGTTCAGTTGAAGAATGACGTAATCTTTCAATCCCTCAATAAAAAGAATATCGGAGAAATTCACTTTGAAATACCGGCGTTCTGCCTTTACGAAGAAATATTCAGCGGCAACAATCGTTTCGATAGCTTCTTTCTCTTCTTTCAATAATAGAGAATGGTAGGATAACGCTTTATCCACTGCCTTTTGAAAACGTTCCGCTTCGACAGGCTTGATCAGATAGTCGATTGCATCTACTTCATAGCTATCCAACGCATATTCTGTATAAGCTGTGGTGAAAATAACCAGTGTCTTTTTGGAAATCGTACGGGCAAACTCTATTCCTGTAATCCCGGGCATCTGAATATCCAGAAAAACCAGATCGACTGCCTGTTGCTCCATAAAGTCGGAAGCAGTTGCAGCACTGTTAAAACTGCCTATCAACTGGAGGCTATCGAGTTCGTCTATCAATAACTTCATGGCCTCACGTGCCAAGGGTTCATCATCTACAATGATACAATTCATAATGTTATACTTAAAATTACAGAATAGAGATTTTCATCTTCTTTTTGTTCCAACTTATAATGTTCAGGATACAGTAATCCTAACCTACGCTGAATATTGGCAAGTCCGATTCCACCGACTTTACCCTGCCGGACTGCAACAGCCGGTTTAGAATTCTCACACCGGAATTCCAACCGGTGAGCATCCACCTTAAAAAAGACATGGACATACGAAGAATGCTCACTATCAAAACTATGTTTCACCGCATTTTCCACAAAAGGAATGAATAATAAAGGCTGAATCCAAATGGAATCCACTTCTCCCTCCTGCCTCAACGTAAACTGGAAATTGTCACGGCGTATCTTTTCCAAATTCAGATAGTCATTCAGGAAACGGATATCCGAAGCCAACGAAACTCTTTCACGCGAACTGTCATTAATCTGATACCGTAGCAAATCTTCCAGTTTGAAAAGTACTTTGGAAGCTTCTTCCGGACTTTTCTTTATCAGGACATTGGCATTATTCAGCATATTGAAAAGGAAATGCGGATTGATTTGATTCTTGAGAAATGTCAGTTCGGATTGCAAAGTAGTGGACTCGAGTTCGTCAATGCGCAGATTGTAGCGAAGCCAATGGGTAAACAGAGATATTGTCGTGGAACCTGCCGTGAGAAATCCGATAGTGAGCAACCCGGAAATCACATTGATAGCAGTTGTATACGGATCAGGATTACCCGGCAGAATCACCTCGAAAAGCAATCCTTGAGTAACCGAAAGAAAGATAATCACTGCTATATTTGTAGCTAAAGCCGCCAGCACATACCTCCCCCAACGATTCTTCAGCAAAAGACAGGGAACCAATAAATATAAATTGACATATATCACTATGTTCATTGATGCAAAATACACAAAGCATCCTCCCAAACGACGCCAGAGGGAAACACCCTGCAAAGGCTCATACCCAAAAACATTGATGGCAATCAACAAGAGCACCGCCTGTAACAGCAAATGCCTGTATATCCTGTAATGAGGACTCAACAGAAAAGAGGGGACTGTCAACTCTTTTATGCTTTTATCATTCCGGTTTCTGCCCGTCCTGCCTTTATCATCTTCTTTCCATCCCATCATTCGCCTCCTTTCAGTTCCAGTTGTATACTACATTCCGTCAATAATAGCCCGTAACGATTGCCATACAGCAAGTTCAATCTCTGTCTGATTTGTTCCAGCCCTCTATCCGCCGACAGATTGACTTCCGGACAAAGGCAAGTAAACCGTATCGTGCCCTGTTCCGCTTTCAGATGGATATTCAAAGAAACAGGAGCCGATACCTGCTGTTCACTTATCTGCTCCACTATATGTTTCACAAAAGGAACGAAAAGCAAGGGCGGAACCAACATCCGGTTCACGTCTCCTTCCGAAGTAAACAAGTAGCTGAACCGAGGCTGAAAATTCTGTTCCAATGTCAGGTAGTTGGTAAGGAAAGTAATTTCACTGCCAAGCAAAACTTTGGCCCTACTGCAATCATAAAGTTGATAACGGAGCAACTGGCTTAATTTCATCAATATCTTCGAGGCTGTTTCCGGATCGTCCTGCGTGAGTTGTCCCGCACGATGCAGTGTCTTGAAAAGGAGTTCGGGACTCACCTGTTCCTTCAACTGCTCCACTTCCGACAGCACATGGGCTTTTTCCATTTGCGAGACACGCTGATGGTCTACCATCCACTCTTTCAAAAGCAACGTCACCGCCCCTCCTATCATGCAGAGCGTGGTCAGCAAGAAGGAAGAAATATAATCCATTATCATAGGTAGCGAGAAGTAATATTTCCGCACCTGAAGCTCCGGCCAATTTGAGAAAACAGTATATTCCGTTACCATCTGCATTACGAGTGCGGCTATCATGGCCGCAGAGAGCAGTGACAGATAAACCAGATAACGTCTTTTCAGCAAATATTGCGGAAATAAGTGAAAAAGATTCAGATAGATCACGGCAAGATAGGCGAGCAGGTACAAAAAGGTAAACACATAAACCCATCCCCCCAATACCTCCCGGTAGTCTATAAAAATAATAAAGACCTGATTTAAGGAAATCACACTTAATATGGCAATAAGCAGCAGATAACGCCCCCATCGAAGCTCCGGGCTTGTGAGAAATCGGTACAATAAGGTGGATTCTTTACTTGCCGTAGCAGTTTCAGTTATCATTCATTTTATATTTAAAAGACGAAGATAGAACTTTTCCAGTTAGAATTCAAGTTTATAACTCACATTTGTCAATACCGTAGAACCATCAGTCGCATCTATTTTCCCGGTTTTCACATTATATTCATGCCCGTAGTGTTCTTTTGCTCCGGTAAAGTTTAGTCCCTTCACGGCAAATTCATGAGATACTTTCCGTTTGTTAATGCGATAACTGACTGTATAATTACCGATAAACATGGGCGAATACTGTTTGGAGAATGCTTTCGTTTCATCATACTGCACTTCCTTGTCCGGATGATTCATCGTTGCTTCCCTATCGAAAGGAGAATAGCGGTCGCCTCCTTGCAGAGTCAGTTTCAGGTTGACACTAAGGATATTCTGCTTGTTGCGTCCCAGCATCCATTCCTTGCCAATCAGTCCGTTGATGACATAATTACGGTTGAACTTCGTGTTATACCATACACCGTCTCCACCGCGGTAACGGGAGTCGAACCAAGAGCCCGAAATCATGTAATAAAGTCCTTTCTCCAAAAAACGTTCAAGGGTGATGTCAATTCCCACATTACGCCCTCTTCCTTTATTGACCAATGCATCTTCTACGTAGAAGTCGGAGCGGTTGAGTACGGAGTACGAACTGTCTGCCATTACAGGTACGTCGTGAAGGAACTGGATATAAGGTTCTATTTTCAGATTCATGCGGTCGGAAATCTTGTAACCGAAGGACAACATGAGGTGCTGTGCCTTAGTAAAATCCAAGTCTTTGTTGACGGACTTATTTTCCGTCCCTTTCATTTTCACGAAATAGACATCCATTTTCTCCATGCGGCTGTACATACCGTAAGCAAGCGCAAAGGTAGCTTTCGGAGCAGTCTGCCATTTCAGTCCCACACGGGGTTCGACAGACCATTTGTTGTTCAACGTCAGCAACTGCCCGTAGATACCGGCATTCAGTGTCCACCGTTCGCCCAATCCTACGGAAGAGCTGTTGTAGGCGGAAATCAGGCTGGTGTTGCCGTTGCCTTGAGATACGGTTTCCAGTGATTGGGCTTCATAAGGAGCAATGGACAGATTCATATCATAAAACATAGCGGTGTAGGTAAATCCTGTCTTATTGGTAAACCGGTTGCTGAATTTACGGTTGAAAGTGGTCGTCAGTATCAGGTTCGTATGTTTCGACTCGAGATCCATATAGGGAGTGGACTCCAAAGCATGATTGAACAAAGATGCCCCTCCGTCCAGTTGCGAATAGGTGGTGGCAACGGTCGTTCTCAATGATGCGTCATTATTGAAGAAATAACGGTGGCTGATACCTCCGGCTGCCATATACTGTTTGTCTTTCGATTCGCTACGGTCACCCAGATACTCCCATTTCTCTGTGTCACGTTCCATGTCGCTTTTGAACTTATCTATCAGGCTGGTTCCCCAGACGGAGAATGTTCCGGCTTTCCTTGTCGGGAAGTTCAGCTTGAAGTTCAAGTCCTGATAATCCATTGTCCCTCCGTCAAGATTCAGCAGTCCGGTGGTAGAGTAACGGTAATTGAAGATATAAGATGCCTTATGCTTCTTGCTCAACGGGCCTTCGGAAGCAACATCAATCCCCATGATTCCCACCTGAATCGTGTTTTCATTCTTTTGATTGTTACCGTTGCGCAGCTTCATATCGAACACGCCGGATACGGCATTTCCATATTCAGCCGGAAAAGCTCCGGTGAAGAAATCGGAATTTCCGAGCACTTGCGAACTAAGGGAAGAAAGGATTCCTCCGCCCAACGTAGCGATATCGGCAAAATGATTCGGATTGGGGATTTCAACATCTTCCAGTCTCCATTGCAGCAGATGGGGCGCATTGCCATGAATGGAAATGCCATTGGATGAAACACTGGGTGCCACTCCGGCAAAAGCGGAAACCAGACGTGCAGGGTCGTCAAACCCGCCTGCGTAACGGCTCGCTTCTTCCACGCTCAACATACGCGCCCCGGTGGTAGCCATTTTATTCATCGCTTCCTCTTTGTTTGTCCGTGCCCGGATCACTACTTCATTCAGTTCGTTCACGCTCTCTTTCAGAGGGATTTCCAGATAGACTTCTTTAGCGGAAGTCACCAATATTTCTCTGAAAATGCCGGGTTCATACCCCATGAACGCTGCTTCTACCGTATGTCTTCCGACAGGGACCTGCGGAAGGGTGAAACGTCCGAGACTGTCCGTTGTCGTCCCTACCCCTTCCTTATCTGACAATTTCACAGTCGCATACGGTATAGGATATTTCGAATCTCCGTCTACTACAATCCCGCGAATCGTCTGCACCGGACGTCCTTTACGCTCTGCCGTCTGCCCGAAAGCAGCTACGGACACAAATAAAGCAATTAATAACAATATCCATCCTCCATAACGATACATTTTCCACGTGAGCTCCTCACTTAAAACTCTTTCTAAGGTTTTAAGTACTACTCCGCATTCATCTACTGATACTCCCGAACGGAGTGCTACTTCTTCCAGCAACATAGTTTTATTCATCTTCATGACTTATTCTGTTTTCTATTTCGACACGAAGATAAAGGATAGGACATCACTTATTTTTCCAATGAGACGAACACAGCTTGTTTGTAGACAAAATACGGGATTAGCAAGACTTTATTATTCTCTTTACGACTTTTTCTCTCCTTTCGGAACAGAAGGATAAACAATTAATTCATATTTACACGACAAAATCACGATGTATTATGAATACAAATTCATTTATTTCATCTAAATTCGCATCCATTTTTATCGCAAATAACTTATGAACACAACTATTGCTATTATTTTCGGTGGTAAATCTGCCGAATACGAAGTCTCATTAAAGTCGGCAACCAATATCTTCAATGCCATAGACAGAACGAAGTTCATCCCTCTCTTAATTGGCATTGACAAATCAGGAGAATGGTTCTATAATCCGCAATATGATGAATTTGATATTAATTTAACAAAGAACGATTATTTCGCTCATGCAACAAGTGTCTATCTATCTCATTCGAAAGAAAAGATTGAGATTATAAGCAAAGAAACTAACAGCACTTTAGCAAGTATTGATGCTGCATTTCCTATTATACATGGCACGTATGGAGAAGACGGTACATTGCAAGGAGTTCTTAAATCTATGAATGTACCTTTTGTCGGTCCTGATATACTAGGTTCGGCCATTGCAATGGACAAAGATGTAACGAAACGACTGTTGAAAGCCGCCGATATTCCTGTTGCAGCTTCTTTTACCTTATATAAGCAGAATCCTATAGAGTACTCTTTTGAAGAAATATCGTCAACATTAGGGCTTCCCCTTTTTGTAAAACCCGCTAATGCCGGTTCGTCAGTGGGTGTCAGTAAAGTGACGGACAAAGACGAGTATAAGACAGCCCTATCAACCGCATTCCTGTTTGACAATAAAATTCTTATAGAAGAAGCTGTTATCGGAAAAGAAATAGAATGTGGAGTGCTGGGTAATGAGGACATACGGGCATCGGTCGTTGGGGAGATTGTCGCCACAAAAGATTTTTATTCTTATGATGCCAAATATATCAGTTCCACCGGAGCAACTTTACAGATACCAGCCCGGATAGATAGTCACATAGCGGAATCTATCAGGAGTTGTGCTGTCAAGGCTTTCAAAGTTATTTGTTGTGAAGGTATGGCAAGAGTCGACTTCTTCCTTACAAATGATAATAGATTCGTACTGAATGAAATAAACACATTACCCGGTTTTACTGAAATCAGTATGTATCCTAAGCTATGGGAACATTCCGGAGTTTCTTATACGGACTTAATTACGAAATTAATTTCTCTGGCCTTACAAAAGAACGAACGTGATAGAAAACTCTCAATAAATATAAAATAAATACAAGACTTTATTGACATGAAGAATAAAAATCAACCAGAAAAGTCATACACCTTTTTCAATCTGAATGTTCTATTTTTAATATGATATAAAAAACTATTGGTTTGAAAAGAATGAGCTACTCAATACAACCGTATCCTAAACAGTTCATTTCCGTATGGATGAGCTAAATATTACATAGTAAAAAAAGATCTATCATACCACCATTCATTTTAATATTATTCTAATTATCAAAGGAATAAGTATGATAGATCTCTTTTTAAAATATATCTATAAATGAAAAGATTTATAGTATATATTATATTATTGTCTAGCCTTTCCGATCCGGTTTCCACACCGGAATCTCTTTTCCCCTTCACAGACTGCAAGAGAGAACAGTTCCGGAAGTTCTTGCAGCAATTATATTTTAAAGTCCTTTCGTTATCACTGGAAGCCCGAAGAATCCTTTCTGCAAAGTCAGTGTCTTTGTTTTGCCTTGCCGGGTCTTATTATAGGTAGAGAGTGATACGTGCAACGTTTCCACAGTTCCATTCTCAAAGGCCACCTGTAGATAGTATTCCTTACGCACACCATCCGACACATAACGCCGCTTACCTACCCGGCGTGTCTTCTTATACGTCTTCTGAAGTTTCTTCTGCACGATAACTTTTTCATCCTGCGTGGAAGCAGGATCCGCCAGACAATAGTTTCCCACCAGAAACAATGCATAGCTGACAGCTCCCACACAAACCACATGGCAAAGCAGATTGAGGGTTTTATCACTTCCTGCCGTCAACCATGTCCACTTTTTATAAAGAGGAAGTGTAAGAATAGCAATCACTAAAGCCACTCCGACAGGTATCCACCAACTGGCCAACGTATCTTCATAAACAACGTAACCGACAGCACACGAAATAATAACTATAAAAAGCATCAGTACACGAAGCACCTTAATAAATACCGATTTCATAACATTGCAGTTTATGCCTGCAAATATACAGAATTAGTCAGATAAAAGAGACAGTCGTGCCATCAAATAGCAAACGGTAGATTCCGCTCCCTGATTCAAATTGATGTTATTTTCTTCCAGTCCGTCATAGCAACCACCGGTAGCAGGATTGTAAACAATCTGATGTAAATGGTTATTGCCCAGAAACCAGTTGAAAGCATCTTTTTGCATACGAAGATATTTTTCGTCCTTAAATACTTGATAAAAGGTCTTCAGAGCAATCACCATGCCCGCCACGTCTACGGGCTGTTCTCCAAATCCATGACTGCTCTTCCCTTTGTGCATCCATCCCTGATTGGAAACCACCTGAATACGATTGCCTACAAATACTTTTTTCAATAAGAATTCGAAAGATTCATGGGCTATTTCTTTATACTCCTCTCTGCCAATAGCCAGATGGGCCAACAACATTGCTTCCGGCAAAATGGCATTATCATAAGTGAGATATGCCTCAAACCATCGCCAATGCACTTCTGCCGTTCGACGATATATCTGCGCCAGTTTATTGGCCAACAGCCAGATGCACGCATCGGTCTGCGCCGAAGGACATTCACGGCTATAATAGTAGAATCCCTTGAGCATAAAAGCAATGCTACGGGGAGACTCTATCCGGTCGAACCGTTGGAAGGTACGCTTGAGAATAGCTTCCGCCTCCTCTTTCCACGGAGCGGGAAAATGCCCGGCACAAGAAATAAAATATCCCAAAGCGCAAACAGCCCGTCCATTACTATCGTCCAGTCCCACTTCCTCATTTTGCGAAGTGAATATTCCATCTTTATCCACGTAATTCAAAAAAGAGCCGTCCGGCTGCTGACAGTAACGGATAAAATTCAAGTAGGTCTTGACATACCGCTCTTTCACTTTTCCCTGTCCCGTAGCAACCACCTGACACATCGCCATTAACGCACGTGCCGTATCATCCAATGTATAGCCGGTGGAACTGTCCGGACGATTTCCTTTCGAAAACTGGATAATTCCCCACTGGCGGCTCATGCGCCGGATATGGTAAGTGTCTATGGGAGGCAGAGAGTAAATCAGTTCCTCTTCCCCCCTGCCCGTTTTCTGGAAAAGAGACGCATAGGCAATAGCCACATTTTCCCAAGCTGTAGCCGCTGTCTTCTGCAGACCGACCAGTTTCATCTGAGTCCGCAACTTTTCATCAGCAAGCAGATGATTGGCAGCTTCGGACAACTGCTCCGAATTCTTAAAGTCGAAGATGATACCGGAATCATCACTCAACAATTCCAATGCATGGGGAATAGGGGTAGCTATAATCGGGCATCCGCAGCTTAACGCATAAACAAATGTCCCGCTCACTGCCTGATTCGGGTCACTTGAAGTAAAAAGATACACATCTGTCAACTGCAAATATTCCAATAAGACGGGAAGTTCAAGATATTGATTGATAAAGAGCACATGTTCTTCCAGATGCAACTCCTTTATTTTCGCTTCCAACAGATTACGATATTTCTCTCCTTCTACTTTCAGTACCCCCGGATGCGTTTTGCCGATAATAAGGAATATCACAGAAGGATTCGTCTTCACAATGGCCGGTAAGGCATCCAATGTGGTTTCGATACTTTTGCCGGGACTGAGCAGCCCGAAGGTAGAAAGCACACGCCTGCCCGAAAGCTGATAAAAATCTTTTAATTTGCTCTTATCTCTGAACGATACTAAATGGGTACCGTGAGGAATCACCGTAATTTTATCTCCATCTGCCTGATAATCCCGCAGGAGAATCTCCCGGGAGTTTTGTGTCATGACTACCAGATTCGCACAGGTAGCCATCATTCTTCCCACACTCCGGTAAAGGGCGGGTGAAGGTTGCGCAAGTACTGTATGAAAGACAAGAATCACGGGTTTGAGAAGTTGTTGCAACATTTGCAGAAAAGCTTCTTCCTGCGCTGCATATAATCCGAATTCATGCTGCACCAGCACCATTTTAACTTCAGAATTTTCATTCAACTGTCTGGTTAAAGTAGCATATGCAGAAATATCCGACGTATCAAGAACATACTCGACGTCTTCCGTACAAGTCTGTTTTTCCGTATCGGACTCCACTGCACATATCTTTATGGAGTAAGATTCTCCAAACTTTGAAAGGATAGCCCGGATCAAGTCCTGGGCAAAAGTGGCTATGCCACATTCACGAGGAGGATAAGTAGTAATACATATTATTTTTCTCATTTGATTTGTTTTATTAATTCATCTAACAACTCTGTCAGTTGCACTGACACGCAAGCCACATATTTGTCGGCTGCTCCATAATAGATATAGAGAGTGTCGCCAAACAGGGCTGTGCCCGTTGGAAAACAAACTCTATTGACTACACCGGACAGTTCATATTCTGCCTCGGGAGTGAACAACGGATAAGGCAAACGGGCTATTTCAATAGCCGGATTGTCTATATCCAACAAAGCCGCACAGGCGGAATAAACATAGCCGGAAGGAGTATCATATACACTATGATAAATCAACAGCCAACCGGCTTTTGTCTCTATCGGGGGACATCCGGCTCCGATGTAACTTGATTCATGATCGTGATAAGGCGCCAGCAGGATGCGTTTGGCGAAATTCTGATAGTATCTTTTCCAGAACTCTTTCGTCAGCATATCAAAACGCTCTACCGCCACATACTGGATGTCAGGACGAATACGATGCATAAAATAAAACTTCCCGTTGATTTTCCGGGGAAAGAACACTACGTTCTTATCCATCATATAAAGCGGATGCCCTTTCTCGTTAGTTGCCTCACGTTTATTGCCGGAGCGGAAATATTTACTGATAATGGCCTGCTGGGTACGAAGCTGTTCCCGGAATTGCGGATAGGTTATCTGGGAAGTAATGATGCCTTTCTTCTCAAAATGTCTCAAATCCGAAGAAACGGCGAGAGCACCGACAGCACTGTATCCGTCATAGGCTGTATAAGTGAGATAATAGAGATCCTCTATCTTTACGATCCGGGGATCTTCCACTCCTTGGCACTCATACTCAAACTCGGAAAACAGCAATGGAGCCACATCCCTCTCTACCACCGTCAAAGGACCTTCAAGCCGGCAATAACCGATGGATGAATAGTTTCCTTTTTTGACTGCACGATAAAACATATGCACCGTATTTCCTTCGGCAATCACTGCCGGATTCATCACACCTTCGTTCTCAAACTCAAGCGAAGTTCTTTCCAATATAACACCTTCCCTTTTTACATGTACCATTATGTCCTTGGTATTATACTCATTCCTTTGTCACTCTTACTCTGCTTCTCTCTCTGATAATCAGTCAGTACTTTAATCTTCTTGTCCGACTTTTCTTTCTTTGCTTCTCTTTTTTTCTCTTGACCTTTCATAATTCATTTCTTTTTTAGGATAGTTTATATTCGGGGATAAAATAGACGGGATTTCCTTTTCTGCAAGTTACGGTATTAATTTTCGGTAATACGATAAACTTCTGATTATTATTCTTTTATAACAGTAAAGTACATTTAAGGTAGCAAATGAGTAGCCAACGAATACTTATAAGTACAAAAACATAGCATATAAGATCCAAACAATAAATGCCGTTAAATATCAACACTTTACCAAATTACCATTCCAACCAATAAGCATATTGGAATTTTATTGACAACTCACGATAGGATGAGAATGATAGAATAATAGAAAAGACAGAAAAAAACTCATTTTAAACATGGTGACGGTATCCACTTATGATAGTGACGGTATATTCATGGGATAGGGTAACCATCCCGACCGGATAGTGACGCTATCTTTCTGCTTGGAAAAGAGCATAAAAAAAGGCTATCTATCCCAGACAGCCAATCTTTTGTTAACCTTAAATCTAATACTATGAAAAACACATTGCAAAGATACGGACTTTCTGCATATCTCCAAATTCTCAGGCTCAAGCAGCGTATCTTATAACATGGTTTAATAGAAGTAATAGTTTCGTTAACATTTAACATAAATCCATCGGATATTAACGAATATCCGATGGAGTAGATTCTGAGATTACTCATATCGTAATGAACGAGCAGGTTTGCTCATTATTATTTTCATTGTCTGGAAAGCCACTGTCACAAATGAGATAAACAGCATCAGCAATACAGGTACTATAAAGAACCATGCTTTGAGATCGCAGTGCCGCACTGACCTTGTTGGGGTGCCAGCAATTAGCCCAATACGACCAGCTGAAACCTATCCTGCAGGAAAAAGTATTCATACCGTTCTTCACCACCAAATCTGAAGGAACCGGTATCGGGTTAAGTCTCTGCCGACAAATCATCCGTAACCACAACGGTCATCTGTCTATTTTGGAAAGCCGTCCCGGTAAAACAGTTTTTCATATCGACATTTCACTGTAAAACAAACCTTTCACGGTCTTCGAGTGTTTATTATCATATAAACGAATTTTACACGATATGAGCACCAAAGAACAATACTGGAAATATTCCCTCATTGTCATCATCCTGTTTATGGGAGTCATCATCTTCCGCCAAATCACTCCTTTTCTGGGGGGATTGCTGGGAGCACTCACCATCTACATTCTTGTACGCGGACAGATGAATCATCTGGTAGAAAAACGAAAGCTGAAACGAAGCATCAGCGCACTGTTGATTACCGCAGAAACGATTTTCGTCTTTCTTATCCCTTTGGGGTTGACTGTCTGGATGGTGGCAAACAAGTTACAAGATATCAATCTGGATCCACAGACCTATATTGCACCTATTCAACAGGTAGCAGAATTCATCAAAGAGAAAACAGGATACGATGTATTGGGAAAAGATACGCTGTCATTCATCATGTCCATACTTCCCCGTATCGGACAAATTATAATGGAAAGCATCAGCAGCCTTGCCATCAACCTGTTCGTCATGATCTTTGTGCTTTATTTCATGCTGATTGGAGGAAAAAAGATGGAAGCTTATGTCAATGACATTCTGCCATTTAATGAAACCAATACGCAGGAAGTCATTCACGAAATCAATATGATTGTCCGTTCCAATGCTATCGGTATTCCCTTACTGGCTATCATCCAGGGAGGCGTGGCTATGATAGGCTATCTGCTTTTCGGAGCACCCAACATACTGATGCTGGGATTCCTGACCTGCTTTGCAACCATCATTCCGATGGTAGGTACGGCATTGGTATGGTTTCCCGTAGCCGCTTATCTTGCCATCAGTGGAGACTGGTTCAACGCAATCGGGCTTTTTGGCTATGGGGCTATCGTCGTATCGCAATCGGACAACCTCATCCGGTTCATCCTTCAAAAGAAGATGGCGGATACACATCCGCTTATCACTATTTTCGGAGTAGTCATCGGTCTGCCGATATTCGGGTTTATGGGAGTCATCTTCGGTCCGCTGTTGCTTTCATTATTCTTTCTTTTTGTGGATATGTTCAAGAAAGAATATCTCGACTTGCGAAATAACCTCCCATCGAGATGACGGAACTACCGAAAAATTGTGTACTTTTGCGGCTGTAAAAACGACACTAAAATTTGATGGAAACATTTACATTCAATACTGTCGAACTGATTCTTTTATCGGCGGCAGGTATTCTTTTTATCATTCAGCTCATTTATTATTTCGGCCTGTACAATCGAATACATGTCCATAATAAGGCTGTGGACAAAGAAGAGGCGCATTTCACACGAGAACAGCCTCCACTTTCCGTGATTCTCTGCGCACGCAATGAGGCTGAAAATCTTCGTAAAATTCTACCTGCCATTCTGGAACAGGACTATCCACAATTTGAAGTGATTGTCATCAATGATGCTTCCACAGATGATACCGAGGATATACTGGGAGTGATGGAAGAAAAATATTCTCATCTTTACCATAGTTTTACGCCCGAAAGTGCACGCTATATCAGTCATAAGAAACTGGCTCTGACGTTAGGCATCAAAGCCAGCAAACATGACTGGCTGGTATTTACGGAAACAAACTGTATGCCCGCCAGCAACCAATGGCTAAAACTGATGGCACGTAATTTCACTCCACAGACTCAAATTGTGTTGGGATATAGCGGATATGACCGCACAAAAGGATGGTTGCACAAACGTACTGCATTCGACGCTTTATTCCAGTCCTTGCGCTATCTGGGATTCGCGCTAGCCGGAAAACCTTATATCGGTATCGGACGCAACCTGGCTTACCGAAAAGAACTATTCTTTCAACAGAAAGGTTTCTCCAAATACCTGAATCTGCAACGTGGAGAAGATGATTTATTCATTAATGAGCTAGCTACCTCCTCCAACACCCGTGTTGAAACAGACTTCAACGCTACCACACGAATACAGCCCGTATATCGCTACAAAGATTGGAAAGAAGAAAAGGTTAGTTATATGGCTACTGCCAGATTCTACCATGGAATACAGCGTTATCTTCTGGGATTTGAGACATTCTCCCGTTTGTTATTCTATGCTGCCTGTATAGCAGGTATCGTATTCGGGATTCTTAATTTCCACTGGCTGGTAGCAGGCATCGCATTCCTGATCTGGTTACTGCGCTTTACAATACAAGCTGTCGTTATCAACCGCACGGCCAAAGAAATGGGTGGAGGACGGAAATACTATTTCTCGTTACCTGTTTTCGACCTTATCCAACCTGTACAGTCATTGAAGTTCAAACTCTGCCGTTTCTTCCGGGGAAAAGGGGATTTCATGAGAAGATAAACCGGATTTCGTGAGAAAGTAGACTTATTATTGAATCAATCGCTGCATATAAATAGCATCCGAACCATCGTGATAATAGCATGGCTTTATTCCTGCAGGAATAAAGCCATTTTTCATATATAGTCCGATAGCGGAAGTATTGGTCACTTTCACTTCAAGCGTAATCTTTGCAGCCTTACATTCGCCGGCCGTCTGAATCGTCTGATCCATCAATACCTGCCCCAGTCCTCTTCCTCTATAATCCGGATGAACAGCTATCGAATAGATTCTTAAATAACGAGTTCCCCCATGAAATAACAGGGAAACATAAGCAATCACCCTATCTCCCTCCATCATCACATAGAAAGTTCCTTTCGAACGACTTATCAGATAGGCAAACTGCTCCTTTGAGAAACTGTCTTCCCGAAAACACTCCCACTCTATTTCCAAAATAGCGGGAATGTCTGCCTGCTGTGCTTTACGGACGACTATCGGCTCCATAATCAATAATGTTTCGTTTCTAACGCTTGTTCAAAGTGATTCAACAAACGGTAATACATTTCATCACCGATAATGGCATCTTCCAGTCCATGATCAATGCTCGGATTATCATTGATTTCAATTACATAAGCCTTATCATCCACCATTTTCAGATCGACTCCATACAACCCTTTTCCTATCAGATTGGCAGCCTTAACAGCTGTATCCAATACCACACGAGGCACCTGATAAATAGGAATCGTATCTACCAATCCACAACGGCTTCTGCCCGAATCATAGTGACAGTAAATCTGCCAGTGTCCTTTTGCCATATAATATTTGCAAACATAGAGCGGTACACCGTTCAATAAACCGACACGCCAGTCAAACTCCGTTGGAGTAAATGCCTGTGCCAGCAAGATAGCCGATTTTTCAAACAGTATCTTCAGACTGGCTTGCAACTCTTCTTCGTTCGACACTTTTTTCATACCAATGGAATAAGAGCCATCCGGTATCTTCAGGATAAAAGGAGCGCCTACCTGTTCGCTTATCTGTTCGAACGAATGATGGTTGGATTGAAAAATCAATGTAGACTTGGGAGCAGGTATCTTTTCTTTCTCAAAAAGTTCTTTCAGATACACTTTATTCGTGCACCGGATGATAGACAGCGGATCGTCAATGACAGCCATTCCGTTTTGTGCAGCCAACTGTGACAAATGGAATGTATAGTGATTGAGCGACGTTGTAGTACGAATAAACAAGGCATCAAATTCGAGCAAACGAATAGCGTCATCTTCGGTAATTATCTCCACATGGATATTCATTTTCCTAGCTACCTCCGTCAATTTGTGCAGAGCGCCTTTATTGCTGGGAGGAAATTTCTCCTGTGGATCGACCAATACAGCCAGACTATAGCGGGAAGCCTTTGCCGACTTCGGTGCACGCCATATTTTCTTGTTAAAGTTATCCAGCGTATTGGCAAAAAAATCCTGCTCTTCATCATTGAGCTGATTCAGGGAAAGAAAATGAATACCCTCAATCTGATTTTTGGGATGAGTATTCAAAGCCACTCTCAACAATGGACAAGGGTAATTCTCGAAAATAAAACGTGCAATCCGTTCCAGACCTTTTTCCCGGCATTTGCCAAAGTAGATATTCAGATACCAGATATCATCCTTGATGTCATTCTTCTGTATCCATTGATAGCAAAGGGCTTGCAGACTACGATCCATCCGCACCCCCGTTCCGGCCTCCATTTTGTTGATGATATCAACATCCGGAATGACTTTCTGTCCTCTCGTTTGGGCTAGCAGCGAACAGTAATACCCTTCAGAGTTATAACTGTAATCATTGCTAAGATTAATAACTAACTTCCGGTCTTTCTCCACCGGCTTGTTTTTCAGATAGTCGGAAACAGTCAGGACACTACTTGTCTCATAATACGGTTTCCAGTCATCCAGATTATCCAACAGAATTAACACATTATTCATAATGGTTAAAAATTAAACCTACAAGAGGATATTAAGTAAATTGGGCGCAAATATAGACATATTATTCACTCCACATCACGCAATGGACCAAATTATTTTTGCAGTAAAAATCAGATAGGAAAAAAGAGGATTATTCGTATCTCATGGAGCTTGCCGGATTGATCTTAGTGATCAGAAATGAAGGACCAATCAGCATCAATACAGATGCAAACAAAGTGCCGAGATTAATCAAAACGAAAAGTAATACATTAAAGGAAACCGGAACAGTATCCACATAGTAAGTCTCCGGATCAAGTTTAAACAGTCCGAACTGTGACTGAAGAATACAGAAAGCCAAACCAATGGCATTGCCCCAAAGCATGCCTTTACCAATCAAAAAGACTGCAAACCAAAGAAAGGTTCTACGAATCGTGAAATTGTTGGCTCCCAATGCTTTTAAAATACCAATCATATTGGTACGTTCGATGATGATTATCAACAGGCCGGAAATCATAGTAAAACCGGCCACCCCTATCATCAGAAACAGGATGACCCATACATTCAAATCCAATAAGTCGAGCCAAGCAAATATCTGCGGATTCAACTGTTCGATATTACGCACATAATACACACCGCCCAGTTTATCCATCCGGTTATCTATATCAGTTGCGATTTCATACGTTATGTCCTCCAGTTTATCGTAATCTTTCACCTGTAACTCTACACCGGTCACCTGCTCCGGTTGCCAGCCGTTCAACCGATTCACCAGATTAAGATCCGTCAATAAAAAGAGATTGTCGTATTCGGAAAAGTTCGTTTGATAAATTCCGGCAATTGTCAGACGCCGGGCACGGATATCGTCCTGTATATAATAGGTGTATATCTTGTCTCCCAGTTTCAACTTCATCTTAGTGGCCAACGCCTTGGAAATAAGCACCTGATTGGAAGAAACAGAATCACTGAAAACAGGTATCTCTCCTTCCACCAAATATTCCTTTATAAAATGAGGGTCAAATTCCGGACCTACGCCTTTCAATACCATTCCCTGAAAAGCATCATCCGTCTTAATCATTCCCGGTTTAGTAGAAAAACGCTGTACATGACTTATTTCCGGATAATCAGCAAGAGCAGTCATCATACTGTCTCCTACCACAATCGGATGAGTTTCGTAAGAACTGACCGCATCCAGATTGGTAATCTGGATATGCGATCCGAACCCTATAACTTTATTTCTCACTTCACTTTTAAACCCGATGACTACCGCCACTGCAATAATCATTACAGCCAAACCAATAGCAATACCCGCCATAGCAATGAGGACCGCAGGACGTGACACCTGCTTTCCGCCATCGCTTTCACGATAGATACGCCGGGCTATGAAAAGTGATAGAGACAATTTGTATAAATACTTAATACCTGATACTTAATACTTAAATTTATTCCGTTCTTCCCGGATACACTTCCAAAGCCTTCTGCAAGACAAAAAGTGCACGGGTTAAATCTTCTTTCTTCAATACGTAAGCAATACGAACCTGATTGATTCCGGAACCCGGGGTGGTATAAAAACCGGAAGCCGGAGCCATGAATACAGTCTGACCTTCATACTCAAAATCAGAAAGACACCACGCACAGAACTTATCGGAGTCATCTACCGGAAGTTTGGCCACTGTATAGAAAGCTCCCATCGGAATGGGTGAATAAACACCGGGAATACGGTTTAAACCGTCAATCAGGCATTTACGACGCTCAACGTATTCATCATACGTCTCACGATAATATTCTTCCGGAGCGTCTAAAGAAGCCTCTGCGGCAATCTGTCCAATCAATGGAGGACTTAGGCGTGCCTGGCAGAACTTCATGACAGCATCACGTATTTCTTTGTTTTTGGTAATCAACGCACCGATGCGGATACCACATTCTGAATAACGTTTGGATACGGAGTCAATCAGTACGACATTATTCTCAATTCCTTCCAGATGGCAGGCAGAGATATAAGGAGATCCTGTATATATAAACTCACGATATACTTCATCGGAGAAAAGAAACAAATCATACTTCTTCACCAAGTCACGAATCTGATTCATTTCACGACGAGTATACAAATAACCGGTCGGATTATTCGGATTACAAATCAGGATTGCTTTGGTACGTTCATTAATCAGTTCTTCAAACTTCTCTACTTTCGGAAGGGAAAAGCCTTCTTCAATGGTCGTAGCAATAGTGCGAATCTTTGCTCCGGCAGAGATGGCAAATGCCATATAGTTAGCGTATGCAGGTTCCGGAACGATAATTTCATCTCCCGGATTCAGACAAGAAAGAAAGGAAAAAAGTACGGCTTCCGAACCTCCCGATGTAATGATTATATCGTCTGCAGTCAGATTGATATTAAACTTTGCATAATATCCCACTAATTTCTCGCGATAGCTACGATAACCGGCACTGGGACTATATTCCAGTACTTTACGATCAATATTGCGTATCGCGTCAATCGCGGCCTGAGGAGTGGGCAGATCAGGCTGTCCGATGTTCAGGTGAAACACATGGACTCCGCGTTGCTTGGCAGCATCTGCCAAAGGAGCCAGCTTTCTGATAGGAGATGCAGGCATCTCGTTTCCGCGAATGGATATGGTTGGCATAATTTTATTGACTATTTTACAATTTACTATTTACTATTTAACTTGGAGCTGCAAATGTACGCAATAATTTGAATACAGAGACATAAAAACTTTAAAAACCTTAGCAAGGTTAAAATCGTTATGGTAATTTGAAAAGAAAGCTATACATTTGTCATACAGAAAACTTAAAACAATATCATAATGACCATACACCTTATCTCATTCGCCTCAATCCTTCACAAACAATCCTCGCTAAGAGGCTCGCACGAAGCTATTTTAAGCGAGATTGAAAAATATTATACTGTAAAGCTGGTCGACTATCAAGATATGGACAAGCTTAATAGTGATGATTTCAGAATCATTTTCATCGCTACCGGCGGGGTGGAAAGACTGGTCATACAGCATTTCGAAAACCTTCCCCGCCCTGCCATTTTACTGGCGGACGGCATGCAGAACTCCCTTGCAGCTGCATTGGAAATCTCTACCTGGCTGCGGGGACGCGGAATGAAAAGTGAGATTCTACACGGTGAACTACCAGCCATTATCCTGCGTATCCATACACTTTATAATAATTTCCGGGCACAACGTTCCTTATTCGGCAAACGTATCGGAGTCATCGGAAGTCCTTCTTCCTGGTTAGTGGCCAGTAACGTGGACTACTTGCTGGCTAAGCGCCGTTGGGGAATTGAATATGTAGATATTCCATTGGAACGGATTTATGATCATTTTCAACAAATCACAGATGACCAGGTAGGAGCGTCATGCGCGGCTGTAGCATCTCAAGCTCTTGCCTGTCGCGAAGGGACTCCCGAAGATTTAATCAAATCAATGCGACTATACCGGGCGATAAAAAAGGTATGTCAGGAAGAAAATCTGGAAGCACTGACATTAAGCTGTTTTAAACTGATTGAACAAATCGACACTACCGGATGCGTGGCATTATCTTTATTGAATGATGACGGGATAATAGCAGGTTGTGAAGGAGATCTCCAGTCTGTATTTACGCTATTAGCAGTTAAAGCACTTACGGGTAAAGACGGATTTATGGCAAATCCTTCCATGATCAATACCCGTACTAATGAACTGATATTGGCACACTGCACCGTAGGTCTCAAACAAACGGAGAGATATATTATCCGAAATCATTTTGAAACAGAAAAAGGAATTGCCATACAAGGGTTACTTCCGACGGGGGATGTAGCGATCATAAAATGCGGCGGTGAATGTCTGGATGAATATTACTTATCTACAGGAACATTAACTGAAAATACCAATTATATTAATATGTGCCGTACACAAATACGCATCCGCATGAATACTCCAACAGAGTATTTCCTGAAAAATCCGTTGGGAAATCATCATATTATGGTTCATGGAAATTATGAAGATACGTTGAATGAGTTTTTCCAGGCGAATGCTTGTAAGCGGACAGAATAGCACTCTCTATTAATTTCTCAAAGAAGGCACTTTACTAATAAGCAAAACAATTCATCCGCTTATTAAGAAAGTGCTTTTTATACAGGTATATCCATACAAAATAAAATTTACCAAATAAAACCACCATTTATAATAGAAGATATGAAAACTAAATGATACTTTTGTATATCAAAACAATCTCATATCTAATATTATGGAATCTGAAGACGTCATCCGCAAACATTCTATTAGTGTTCTTTTCAGAATAGCTTTATTTATCTTAGTATACATCGGACTCATTGCATTGGGAGTGTTCCTGTTATGGATAGCATACCGGTTTGCCGTCTGGGGATTTCTGCATTTTACAGCCATCTCCAGTTTCAGGCTGATTTTGATATTGATAGGAGCAATGATAGGCGGAATCGGTTTTTCTGTCATGTTCGGTATTTATCTGGTTAAGTTCATATTCTCCAAAACCCAGAATATCAATGCAAATAGAAGACCCGTTACCGAAGCAGAGTGCCCTGCATTGTTCAATGCTATTCGTGAGGTGGCTTCTGCAACCCAATGTCCGATGCCTAAAAAGGTATATTTATCACCGGACGTCAATGCATGTGTCTTTTATGACACAAGTTTCTGGAGTATCTTTTTCCCTGTAAAAAAGAATCTGGAAATTGGCTTGGGATTATTCACTTCCACCAATACTTCGGAACTGAAAGGCATTCTGGCTCATGAATTCGGACATTTCTCACAGAAAAGTATGAAAATAGGTTCCAGCGTTTATATTACGAATACTGTTTTATACAATCTTGCTTTTCAAGAAGACAAGTGGGATCAATGGGTAGATAAATGGTGTATGCTACCGGTTCAGCTTCTTGCCGTTTTCGGAATGTTAACCAGACGGTTCACTAATCTGGTGAGAAAGATTCTACAGAATATGTACAAAGTGGTCAACCGTTCCTATTTCCGTTTGTCCCGGCAGATGGAATATGACGCAGATGCCATCGCATGCAGCTATGTAGGCAACCAGGTTTTTGCATCCGCATTACGAAAAATCGAGGTTTTGGGAACTACTTTTGAAATCACCCGAAACGGACTGACTGACCTTTCCGAAGAGAAAAAGAAAGTCAGCAACATTTTTGAATCGCACCAGATTATCACAGATTTCATTACTTATAAAAATCAAATACCCCTCCGCTCTCAAAGCTTAATGAACAAAGATATTCCATCACAATATCCGGAATCGAGGATTGTTGTTGAAAATGTATGGGATACCCACCCATCATTAAGCAGCAGAATATCACATTTACCGATACAGAGCGGAGAAATATCCGAAAATGACTTATCATCTTCCTGGACTTTATTACCTGACAAGTATAAAGAAGAAATATCCCAAATCATAGAAGCACAAATTGCAGAAAACACACAAACCCCGGAAGATGAAATGAAAATTATCTCCAACGAAGACTTTACGCAATGGTATAAGGAGTATTATCGCAAAAACACAATCCCCGAAGAATATCAGACCTTTCTGCAAAGGGATATAGCTACATTTGACAGAAGTCTGGTTACCATCGAAGAAACAGAAAATCCATTTTCTCTATCCAATAGTGAGATAATAAAAGAATACTCAATAGCCACAGACGATTGGAATACACTATGCAGTGTCTACAACAAAGAATTGGAAATAGAGAGTATTTCTTATCTCGGAGAAAAATGCTCCATTGACAAACTTCCCATGGATAAGCACCGGACATATATACTTTCCTTATTCGAGAAAATAAAACAAATAGACCATGATATTTATAAGTATATATTATACCGCGTAATGGACGATGTTTCATTAAAAGAAAAAGTCAATTCATTGTATAATGCTATTTTCTTTGTGAAAGAATTTAAAGACCAATACGACATTCCTTTAACCGATCAAATCAATGCACTCATTGCAGAATTTAATCGACCTATAAACCGCGATGAAGAAAATATCAAGCAACTCAAAAAGACAGTTAATGCTCTCGAAAAAGATATAAAACAAACGATGAGTATGTGTGATTGGAAAATACTGTCAAAAGTTACTGTACCGGAAACTATCAATCAGTTGAAATCATTCGTTGAAAGTCCCAATGATGAGTCAGAGCTCTCCGAGATTAATATTGAATATGTCAACACAATGATCCAATCTAAAGTTATCTATTCTTATTTATTAGATAAAGTAGATAAGGATGCGAAAATAAAGCTTGGGAATATCATTGATAATATCGTTCAACAAAAATAAATGTATCATCCTGCTGACATACTGATAAAAATGAATCCTAAAAGCTGGACAATCAGCTTTTAGGATTCATTCCGTATTATCTTTTATCTACTCCGAAAACTAATATTGCAAGTTAATTTCAAATAGAGTTATCTTATTTGCAGTCAGAGCAGTAGCATTCTCCAATGTATAATCAAACATCACCTTTTGTCCGGCCTCATTTATTCCCACAAATTCAAAGATTCTACCAGCCAAAGTCTGTTTAGGAAGAACTCCCCTATATACATCTCCCGCTTTCATTAATGTGATAGTAGATAATGAAGCGGATGCGTCGGTTTTAGTTGTTGCAGTCTGGTTGATTAAATCTACAGATGAACCAGTTAGCACATTAAGCAGAGCAACCGAAGTCAACGTAACACCATCCGGCAAAGCCGGTTTTACTTCAATCCGCACCATCATATGCCCAAACTGTAAACTGACAGATCCCTCTCCCGGAAGAGCCTTTTCATTCTTAGCTACTAACAAATCACTCTGTGCGTAACCATTATCCTTTGACTGATCAGACAAAACTGTAAAATCAAAATTTGTGGTCGGATGATCCCCATAAGGATAATAAGCATAAAAATTGATAGGCGAATTATCCAATGGATAAGTGATTGATTTATCCGCGAGCCACTTTCCGTTGCCAGTGTAAGCATACATCACATTCTGGTTCAACACCTCTGATGCTCCGCGTTTTACACCAAAAACTCCTATCTGGTCATCCTCAACGAAAGAAGTGACTTTTCCCTCTGTAACGGTTCGCGTCTTTGATATATTCACATCGAAGTTGACTACCTTAGCAGATGGAACCAATTCATTCTCTGCATCCTGACTACAAGAAGTAAAACTCCCTATAAATGCAGACATTACCAATAGTATATTAAATCTTTTCATATTATTCACTGTTTAATTCTCTTTTACCTTTGTCAAAGATACATGATCCAAATAGAAATTCGAATTGGTAGCCGTTGGATAGAAACCAATGTAGAAATCATCATAATCGGCTACAGAAGCATCCGTGGCGTCAGCATCCGCATAAGAAGCTCTTCCGCTTACTCCCATTCTCGCAAAATTATAAGTGACGGAATATTCCACGTACTCTGATGTTGCAGTTACTTCCTTGTAAGTCGGATATTTACCGCCTACAAGTGCAGTCAATAATGGACATTTGCTTGTTGACGTTCTCACAAAGCAATTAATTTTTCCGGTTCCCTTTACTCTGAACTTCAGAATATATTCGCCTAGCTCTGCCTTACTCATTCGATACCCAACAAAAGACTGATACCATCCGGCTGTACCTCCGGTGTGAGACAGATATAACACATTATGATTCAATTGCTCATCTAATTGTATCGTCGAATTCCACCATACAGATGTAGCATTTACCGTTTTGAACCAACTATCCATAGGAATGCCACTATTAGCAGCAAACGGATTATTCCCAGCAGAGGCTTTCAAATCACCCAATAACAGACTGGAGATAGGTCTCACCAAAAAACTAGAGCCATTTCCTTGAATCACATTATCATCTTCTTCCCAGTCCTTAATAGGCTCTTCATCCATACTGATAAATTCAATCTTATCCAAGCTGACTTTAACCACTCCACTATAACGAATTCCACTCTTAATCTCCGATAACCAGCTCGCCAAACTGATCTTTTCTGTTCGTCCCCCCATTCCGGGAAGAACAATTTCGACGTAATATCCATTAGTGGCTGTCGACGGTAAGATACGTCCGGACGCTCCATTTCCCTCACTTTCCTCATACGCAGGAAGCAGGATGTCCTGCACATTTGTTATATCCTGAATACTTCCTGTCAACAGATTAAAATTTGCTTTGGTAGGCAGCCCCGTCAACTTAATGGTAGCATTTACCAAATACTCATCCTTTACTCCATCTCCGGCTTCCAACTCTACATTCAACTCTGCAACTACCGGACGAAGTTCCATCATTGTTTTCTTATTATCCCTATTCAATCCTTTACTATTATTGGCATACACAAAGCTGAAATTATCCGCTACTGTCTGATCCGCAATATTCAAAGGGTATAAGTCATCCTTTAGATTATCTTTATACGGGTAGTAAGCCACTATATCGACTTTACTTCCATCTTCAGGATAATACAGTACTTCATCTGTGGAAACAGGAGAAAAATATCCAACAGGATAAACAGTGGCTTTATGCTTTATATTATGATAGGGCATGATGATCTCCGTTGAATTGGCTTTCAGCATAGAAACACCGATCATCTGATTATTTTCCCATTGTACACCCGACTCATCCACATCAAATGTATACACTGTGCCCTGTATGACTGCGGGAGTTATGATCGCTTCCACTTTCTCATCATCGCTACACCCCGAAAAGATGCCAGCCGACAATATCACTAGAATCGAATAAAACAGATTGTTTTTCATATTGTATCTTATTTTATTATTAATCATTATAAATCTTCTCATAACGTAATATTTGCAGGCTTACCACAGAATGCACCCTGCGGCATTGCCACCGGAATATGTCTGCCGTTCCACTGAAGCACAATCTCTTTCAGCCCTGCATTCATGGCAGCATCTGTCACGGAAATGGTAATTTTCCCGTTAATATCCTCAATCAGTACCGTACAAGGGGCTGAAACTTCCAATCTTACATCACCCTTATCTAATACCTCCCCCGATTGATAGAAGACAGCTTCGATCACTTTGCCGTCTTTAGACTTTACAGCCTGCACTAATGTATCATTACGCAATACTTCAAAGGGTAATTCCGCTTCCGGCATTCCATCACCCGCATATACAACATACCCATAAGTATCATTCACCGGATTTTGTGTATGGTCAATCCATAAACGAAGTATGTCAACTTGCGATGGAAGATCTTTTATGCTTTTATTGGCTGAATTACGTTTTACCCAGTCCGTTTTCAGAGTCTCGCATATAAAAGATGCATTCTTGGTATACTGAGGCAATATGCTATATGCAAACTTACCTTTCTGCACCACCCAGAAAGATGTACCGTCTTTAGGAAAACTTTGCATGCCGGCACCCACCGGCAATATTTTACCATTGCTCCAAACAACAACTTCCGATTCCTTTTCAGGCTGGTCAATGGTAGTCCGGATAGTTCCCTGCATCTGAGGAGTCAGATTCGTTATTCCGGCACCCAAGGCTACCATATAGTCCTTCAACATAAAATAAGACTTGTATGCTTTCACTCCATAAAGTATCTCATTCTTAAGCGGAATATTTTTCTTTCTTTCAGATTCAATCTTATCCGTGGCATCCATCTTCTCAAAGATATATCCGGCAACAGCATTCTCTCCGCCATTTGTCGAAGCAGCCGCATAATTATGTTTACTGCAATATCCTCTCCAGTTAGTAACCGGAATTAATTTTTCCGCTCCCTCACGGGCGGTTACTCCCGGAGTCATAGTTATATCCCACGCTCCAATAGCTTTACGATATTCATTTCCACTTTTCTGAAATAAAGTCATGCCATCCGCAGGGTAAAAATTATACTCATCAGCGGCCGCCACTGCGCTTTCCAGTCCGTCACAACGAACAGATGCCATATTGACAATCATATGATAACGATCATTCTTCTTTATCAGGTCATCATTATTGAAAAACCAACGCGTACCATTATACATCCCGTCGGAATAGCCATTCATACTGATTAACCGTTTGCGGGCATCATGCAGAAAACAACGAAGTTCATTTTTCTGCACTGGCGTGAAAGAATCCGACCAATCTTTAAGCAACTTATCAACAATGGCCAGTGTACGAATATCAACTTTAGCCGGAGTGTAACGGGCCGTAAATCGGTCAATATAAGGAGTTATATTTCCTTTGTAGTAATACCAGTTACTTCCCCGGATAAAATTAAGCAAGGTTTCTATATTCTCATCGGTCAACTTCTTATCCCACGGGGAGTTCTTTAACGCACCCAAAATATTTAACGCATTAATTCCTCCATCAATAGGATATCCCCAGACAAGACACTGCATCCCGTGTCCCCAACCTGCGCCATCCGCCGTACAACCTTCTGTCCAGAAAGCGGTATTATATGTATTCTGTGAAGTATAACTTATCCCTCCCTGGGCTACCTGAACCAGCAGATCGACCATCGGGATAGATCTATACATCATAGCTACCGGCAATAACGGACGATATGCCAGCGCATTACCGCCTACCCACCATACATGGTTACGAAAACGTTCTATCTGTACTACATTTTTATCCGTCTCGTCATTCCGCAGGGGCTGTGTCCACGACTGAAGTGCCAGTGCTTTCAGCATTTCACACATATCAACCAACTGTTGATCTTTTGTTTTCCCGTTTTCCACCGCATCCATCTGTTTCAGGAAACAATAGTATATATTCACCGCAGCTGTAGGAATAGCAAAACAGGAAGCATGAAAGCGGTTCACCTTATTACTGCGGCTCACCTCAAGATTACCATAATAAAGTATAGACTTCTGAAGTTTACGAAACACATCTTTATCCAATGAAACTCCCATCCGGTCGTTGCGGAACTCTTCCGAAAGTTTCCATAGACGATTCATTGCATCTGTAATAAACAATCCCATCTCTTGTGCATCTTTCCCTTCAATCACCTTTTTTTCCCTGCCTGTCCAATCTGTAAATGTACCATCATCGTTCAGGAATGCAAGAATTTCAGGTACTGATATTTTTATCTTTGTTAAATCATATGCACGATAAGGAACTGTAGCATACTGATTCCGAAATGTCTTGATTGCCTTTTCTTTTTTATCATCTTTCACTTGTTGCGCATCCTTGGAATACCGATACAAATTATCAAACGATAACCGACGCTCCTCATTCTGAGCCTGAACAGCCAGAGCTCCTATCCAAAGAAGGACAATCGCATATATACAATTCTTTTTCATAACTAATCCTCTATTTACTGATCAATTCACGGGATTTTCTTTCACTAATATCTTAATCTCCTTTACCATGCTCTTTGAGTTCCAAGCATTCGAATTAGAGCCTACGAATGTAGCAGTATATTCACCCGGTTCGTTATACGTATAGGTATAAGACTGTGTTTTCATATTTAAAGACTTGATAGGAGTTCCCATATCCGGTGATACCGCAGTCAGATCTATAGCCTGACTAATCGCCCAGACATCGACATCCGACTTCAAATTGTCTGTTGTAGGCTGAAACAACAACGTAGTATTGCTAGCACTAAAATTAGTTTTTTTCGTAATTGCTTCAAAAGCATAATTAAAACCGAATTGCGATTTCGGATCATTCATTGTTGAGGTAGAACCATCTTTCAGTTTCTTCGACACAACTAAAGAGGTGACATCCACACGAGGATATGTATCCGCATCTGACGCAGCAACAGCATTATAATGGAAAGCCAGATAAAATTTCTTATCTTTATAAGCAGTAAGATCCATTCCGTCAGCAACCGTTTCCCTGCCACTGGCATCTGCACAAAGCGGAACTTTCAGATGCAGCTGTCCGTTTGCTCCGGATAAACATTGCCAGTCCTCCTCTTTTATTGTGGAATAATCTCCATTAAAACTCTCTGAGATGAAAATAGACATTGTCTCTTTATTACGATAAGGTACCCGTGTATACTGCTGCAATATTTCATATGACAATTCAGCCGATTCTATCTCCACCCGCAAACGGTCTTTATTTGCATATTTACTCCCATCCTCACCGGAATAAAAAACAATATAATCCGGATTTCCACTAAAATCAAAGGTAACAGGCTCACCTGCAAATATTTCCTGTATATCATTGGATAAAGTCACGCCAAAATCAACACAATCCACTTCGTCAGCATCGCAAGAAGAAAGCCATACGCCTGTCATTATCAGGAAAGAATAAAAATATATCTTTTTCATAATTTCGTTACATTAAAAGTTAAGATCACCAATTCACATTTTGTCCACAGGTCGGATTAGTATTCAGTTCTGCCTGGGGTATAGGATAATAGATATGTTTTTCTGCCAGGTTAATAGCAGGCAATGCTTTCACAGTGGTCAGATCATATCCGATTTTTTTATTCTGACTATCCATAGACTGATCCTTCAACAAATTGATACGGTCAAAGAAATATTGTTTTCCCCAACGGCGAAGCTCCATATGACGAGGCACTTCAAAGCATAGCTCCCTTGTACGTTCTACTTTGATGGAATCGCGGAAAGAACTTTGAGTACAGTCTGTCAATCCGATCTCCGATATTCCCGCTCTTTTACGTACTTCGTTTATCGCATCCACAGCTTCTTTTGTCGGCGAACCAGCCACCTCATTAGCACACTCGGCAATCATCAATAACACATCCGAGTAGCGCATTACAGGAAAGTTGATAGAGGAACTATTCAAAGACCACGGACGAACCGGATCATATTCAGCTCTCCATTTTCCGGGATCACCATCTACATAACTGGCTTTATCACTGTCTGACAACATCACTTTTTTAACTTTACCATCCGTCGTCACATATTTATAATCCGCAAAGTTCCACCATTTACGGGCATCTGCATCTTCGAACATCTTAAAAAACAATTTGGTGCCATGATACCAGGCATATGCTCTCGGTACATCGGGATCAGTAGTCGTTTGCTGGCTAATGCCCATATAAAGTCCCACTTTACCGCTTTCATTGGTCTTATCCAAACCGTTACCATAAAATTCGACCTCGAACATACTTTCACGGTAAGTCAGGTCATACTTATTGGAACACATATTAATAAATAAAGCACGATAACCATTCACCCCGTCCTCGGTCGTCTTATATAGAGTATGCAAACCGCTGTCTCTCACTTTACGCGCCCAGATAAGTGCGTCCTCCCAAGTATCAGCCTCAACTGGATATCCCGCCTGCCACATATATGCACGTGCCAACAATGCCTGCACGGTAGTTTTCGCAATGCGTCCCGGTGCATTCAGTTCATCAGCCGGAAGGCAACCCGGTTCCGCTTCTTCCAAGTCCTTTATAATCTGCCTATAAATTTCCGGCTGGGAAGATTTCTTCAGTTGTTGTTGTGCCAAATCACGAACAACTTCCAGTCGCAAAGGAACCTCTCCCCAATAAGCAACCAGATTCATATAGAATAATGCCCTTAATGCTTTTGCTTCTGCCAGAAACATTGTTTTCTTTCGTGCACCGCCACAATCCGAATCCGTGCGTCCGGTAATAGAAGCAATATAATCATTCGCACGATTAATACCCTCATACAAATGTTGCCAGGTAAGCTGTAAATAGGGATCCGTATTATTATAATTATTGAGTGAAGGCAATGCCTTGCTTTTATTATAATCGGCGCGATATACAGTAAGATCTGTTCCGGCGTCCAACTCTCCCCAGATATTCAGTCCATAAACACCTTCTGCTCCCAAACGGTCATAAATCCCGGCCAAACCTGCCATGCAACTATTCTCATCATGATACAGGTTCTTTTCATCCAGATTACCATATACCTCCGTATCCAAAAAACTACAAGAGGAAAATGCCAAGGTTACTCCTATAATATATACTATTTTTTTCATCATATTCTGTTTTTATACCTGTTAAACTATAATCCTAACTTCACACCGAATGTAAAAGAAGTCGTTCTCGGATAAGCCGAATAGTCAAATCCACGAGTCATTGCCGAATTCCTGGTTGACACTTCCGGATCATATCCGGTATATTTGGTCCATGTCCACAAATTCTGTCCGCTAAGATACAACCGCAAGGAACTCAATTTAAACTTGCGAATCAGCTTTACAGGAAAATTATAACCTAACTGCACATTTTTCAATCGCAGGAAGGATGCATCTTCTACGACACGACTTGTATTGATGTCGGACAGTCCGCCATCTACCCTCCATAAATAATTCGTATAATTTCCAGCTGCATAAGTTCCGTCACCATTGTCTATACGAGGTGTCCAATGATCTTTTGCAGAAGCAAGCATATTGGTATGGCGGACACCATTCATATTCTCCAGTTTGGCACGATTATAATTGATCACATCATTACCATAAGACCATTGAAAGAATACACTCAAGTCAAAGCCTTTGTATTCGAAATTATTAGTAAAACCACCCGTATGAACCGGCAGCCCGTGACCAATCACTGTCATATCTTCAGGCGTCACCTTTCCGTCTCCATTAATATCTTTCAGTTTCATATCCCCCGGTTGAATGGTATTACGTTCCTTTGTATTGTTGGGTATTCCATCTTTCAGCACAAATACATTGGGAGAAACTTCATTAAAATCCTCATATTGATAAACACCATCATATACATATCCGAACATCTCCGAAAGAGGATGCCCTATACGGGCAATATAAAGATTAGACAACTTGGGAGAATCCAGCCCTGAAACCTGATAATCCTGATCGCCCGACAGTCCGGTAATCTCATTTCTATTGAAGGAGATATTAAAATTTGTTGTCCACTTGAAACGCCCCCTTCCACCTACTAAGTTGACCGTATTGATTGATATTTCCAATCCACGATTGCGCACACTACCTATATTCTGCTGTATTTTATCAAAGCCGATAGACAACGGGACTTCCGCATACAACAACAAGTCCTTTGTTTGTTTATCGTAAATATCTACTACACCGTTAATACGGTTATTAAATAATCCAAAGTCCAATCCTATGTTTGTCTGATAAGTGGTTTCCCACTTCAGGTCTTTGTTCGGCATTTGAGAAATATAAATTGCCGGATTATCTATAGAGTTATTAAAAGCATAATTCTGATCGCCTAAATAAAGCAACTGGGAAGGATAATAATTCTTCGTATTGTTATTACCGGTAGTTCCCCAACCCACTCTGAACTTTAAATTCGACAGCCACTTGCGACTTCCCTGCATGAACGCTTCTTCTGAAACACGCCATCCGAAAGAAGCCGAGGGGAAATATCCCCACTTATGATAAGGAAAACGGGAACTTCCATCCGCACGCATCGTTGCCGTCATCAGATAACGGGATTTCCAGTCATAGTTGAAACGGGCGAAATAAGACATCATACGGTCTTCAAAATTAGTCGAAGTAACCTTGTCAGGTGTTCCATTCGAAATTCCCCAAAAGCCGAGTCCATCCCACGGCACCATCGTCGAACTGGCACCTAATGTAGAGATTGTTTTGCTATTCATCGAGGCTCCGAGCATGGCAGTGATATTATGACTCTTGACTCTCTTTTTATAAGTCAACGTATATTCATTAGACCATCCATCCCACTCCCTAAAACTAAAATTACCATTTGAATGTTTGGCAGAATAACGCGGATCTCCCCAATAGGTATCCGCATTATTAAATGCCTCATTCCGGTCCTGACGCCAAGTATAAGCAAAAGTAGCTTTGAATGCCAGATCCTTTAGAATATCCCATGATAAATAGGCATTCAGATTCAACTGACGGCTGCGCACTTTCTGATACATATTTTCTATTGTTTTCAAAGGATTATACGGATAGTTCGGATTTTCAGCTAACAAAGCGTCCTCCGATTCTTCCGAATCGGCATAAAACACCGGACGATAAGCCAGTACCTGATATAGAAAATACTGCGTACCACCTGCGTCAGAACCCTGTGAAGGCGCCGTACCTTTTGAAATATTATTAGCAAAATTCAAGCTACCGCCGAATTTCACTTTCCTGGTAATCTGCTGGTCTAGTGTCAGACGTGCTTTCAAGCTCTCATAAGAAGAGTTAATGATAATCCCCTGCTGGTTATAATAAGACAAACTGGAACTATATTTCGTATTTTTAGTACCGCCCGTCAATGAGATATGATGACTGGTCATGGGCGCATTACGGAAAACCTGATCTTGCCAGTTGTACGAAGGCACTTTATCATAATCGCTCAAAATACGGTTACGTCCCAACGCTTCATCATAACTATAATATGTTCTATTCATTTCAGAAACAGTCAATACCTCCTCCTGCATGGCAACATAGTCTCTCCCCTGAAGCAGCTCCATGCCCTGCGGTTTCAATTGGTAAGTCACATATCCATCATACGTTACTTTCGGAGCACTTTCCGAACCACGTTTCGTTGTAATAATAATGACTCCGTTTGCCCCACGTGCTCCATAAATAGCCGTAGCAGAAGCATCCTTCAATACATCAATCGATTCAATGTCATTTGAATTCAGTGAAGCCAGATTTCCATCTTCCGTAGCAAAACCGTCAATCACATATAAAGGTGCGCCATCACTGGAGTCCGAAATTGTATTACTACCACGAATCACAATATTAGCCTCGGCTCCGGGTTGCCCGTCAGAGGAAACAACTTGCACACCGGCAACACGTCCACCCAATGCCTGGTCGATGGAAAGTACCTGCGCTTTCGTTAAATCATTCATATCCACCTTTGCCACCGATCCGGTTAAATCACTTTTTTTCACTGTTGCGTACCCTACAGCAACAACTTCATCCAAGGCAACACCATCTTCTTTCAATGTCACATTCAGTACCTTTTGATTTCCTACCGTCACTTCTTTAGTCGCATAGCCTATAAACGAGATGACTAATACTGAAGATGATTTAGGAACAGAAAGTTTGAACCGTCCATCCATATCGGAGATGGTACCGGTCGTTCCTCCTTTCACTTTAATATTCGCCCCTATAATGGGCTCTTTCGATTCATCCATCACCCTTCCACTGATTGCAATCTGTGCAAAGACAACGGTGAAAGAACAAAGCGTCATCAGCAACAGACAGACGCGTCTTGTGATTTGTCGATTCTCCATAATATAATTCAAATTGGTTATTAATCTATTTTTCATTCTTAGTATTCTATTGATTTAATATGCCGGTTTCTCAAGAAAGCAAACGGAAAATTACAGTACTTTCTTGCAAACTACTTGTTTTTCCATCTCCCGCTTACGACTCAAGGCTTCCAGAAAATAATAATCCGCATAATTCAATGGAACATCTACCTCCGCATTATGAGGTATGCTGCCTACCGAATGCATTAAAATAAAATTCCCGTTTTCTCCTACTTTAGCACGGTAGGCAGGAGTGCTTAATGAGGCCAGTATTTTGTCGGCTGTCTTTTTATAACGCGGATTAGGCAAATACATACTCAGCTCATAAAGAGCTGCAGCAGTGATAGCCGCCGCTGAGACATCCCGTGGCTCATTAGGAATATTCAATGCATCATAGTCCCAATATGGTATCAAGTCGGAAGCCAAATGCTTATTCGTAAATATGAAATCATATATTCTACAAGCCTGCTCCCAATACTCCGGTTTATGTGTATAACGGTAACAAACCGTATAACCATAAATAGCCCATGCCTGCCCTCTTGCCCAGGCAGACTCATCAGCATATCCCTGGGCTGTCTGCCTACTGCGTACAGTACCAGTTTCCGGATCATAATCTACTACATGATAACAGCTGCCATCAGAGCGGAAATGTTCTTTAAGTGTCCGGTCGGCATGACTGACTGCCATATTATAATAGGTGGAATCACCCGACAAGCGGGTCGCCTCGAAAAGAAGTTCGAGATTCATCATATTGTCTATAATAACGGGACATTTCCATCCTCGTTGTGCCTGCCAGCCCTTATCCGCATCCCAAGACTGTATAATTCCAGCTCCGGACCGGAAACGTGTAGAAAGCGAACGCGCTGTTTGCAACACAACCGACTTATAATCTTTCTGTCCCAAACGCATTCCATTAAGATAACTGCATCCTACCATAAAACCCACATCATGATGCCATGTAAGATACTGCACGGAATCGAGTGATTCCGTATATTTCACAGCCAGTTTCTCCCACTTTTCATCTCCTGTAAGCTGATACAAATACCACATACTGCCAGGGAAGAACCCACTGGTCCAATCATCATAAGAAGCATAAACCACTTGTTGCTTTTCGTCCAAAGTCTTCGGATTCATTATGCAGTCACTTGCTTCTATCCGGTTGGTCATCAAAGAATATTGGGAAACGGCGTTTGATATATTTTCTGTTACCATATCTTCCGTTGCAGCCTTTTTCAAGTTACATCCGGCCATCATAAAGATGGAAATTCCCGCCAAAGTCAAGACTATGCTGTTCATATGCTGTAAAGATTTAAATGAATGATATCGCAAATGTAGGTATTCATAAAAAAGAGGCCGTTAGCTATGCATACAAGAATCATACTCTGTACGTACATCATCCCTGCAAACTGCAAATGTACTTATATTACACATTTTATGTACTCATACAACAGTTGCATATCTGCAAAAAGAACGTATATTTGCATAGCAAATTCTAGAATTCTAATACCTATGACTATCAAGAAACATCTATGTCTCATTTGTTTCCTGCTTATCCATATTATCAAAGGACAAGCACAGGATATCTCTTTCAGACATCTCACAAATAGTGACGGACTCTCTCATAATGCAGTCATGACAATGTATCAGGACGAACGAGGATTCATTTGGATAGGTACACGAAACGGGGCTAATTTATATAACGGGCATGAATTCAAAATATACAAATCCCAGAAAAACAATCCAAACAGTCTGATCTACAACAACATCAGACAGATAACAGGTAATGGCAACGGGGAGATTTATTTCATGACTCCCAAAGGGGTATCTGCTTTCAATATCAGGCTTAATAAATTCACCACACTGATACAAAAAGAAATACGGGCCATGTTTTTCCATAAACAATTATATATCGCTTACAACAACTGTGTCTATAAATACGATGGGAAACAATTTAATACATATTATGAATTACCAGAAAAGCGGACTCAAATTACTTCCCTTCATATAAGTGAAGAACGTGTACTCATTGGTACCGAAACCCAAGGGCTGTTCAGTTTAGAAAAAG
Source organism: Bacteroides sp. D55t1_190419_B8 (assembly GCF_015558905.1). Classification (NCBI taxonomy): domain Bacteria; kingdom Pseudomonadati; phylum Bacteroidota; class Bacteroidia; order Bacteroidales; family Bacteroidaceae; genus Bacteroides; species Bacteroides sp. D55t1_190419_B8. The sequence goes on along the minus strand of NZ_JADMOU010000009.1, from coordinate 120,379 downwards.
GCAACCTGTCACACCTCATTCCCAAAGGGAATATCTCTACAATCTTTCAGGATTCATCCGGACAATACTGGATAGGAAGCTGGGAACATGGACTTTTCACAATGAACGGAACTACAATCAAAAACTTCCGTCATCAGGAAAATGACCTCTCAACTATCAGTTCTAATTTTATCCGTTGCTGTATCGAAGATAAACAGGGGAATATATGGATAGGCACTTTCGACGGATTAAACATGTTTCATCCGGCTACTCAAACATTCACTTATTATTTGAAACACGAAAAAGGGCTTAGCCATTCCTCCATCTGGAGCCTTTTGTGTGACCATCAGGGTAGTATCTGGGCAGGGACCTATTTTGGCGGAGTCAATTATTTCAATCCGGAAAGTCAGATTTACCATCAATATCGGACATCGGACGTAGCAAATGAAGGATTGAGTTCTCCTATCGTAGGATGTATCATAGAGGACGGCCAGAATAACTTATGGATAGGAACTGAAGGCGGAGGGCTGAACAAGTACAATTTGACAAGCCATCAATTCGAATGGTATAAACACGACAATAATGCCAACAGCCTTTCGCACAATAATATAAAATCACTCTATTATGACGCTCATCGCGAAGTGTTATGGATAGGTACGCACATGGGAGGACTGAACAAAATGGATTTAAAGACCAAACGGTTCACCCGATACAAATCTAAAGAGGGTGACAAAAATTCACTTCCTTCTAATATTATCAGGGATATTGTTCCTTATAAAGACCAGCTGCTCATTGCAACCAATATAGGGGTTTGCCTATTCCATCCCGAATCGGAAAAAGTGGAACGCCTGTTTCAAGAAGAACCAGACAAGATAACATATGCCGGAGGCCTCTTCATTGATCACCGCAAGACACTATGGATATACGGAGGAGGTGACGGGATATTTACCTACCAGCCAGATAGTCATAAAATGACAAACTATAAGCATAACCATGCTTTGGAACATAGTATCAGCAGTAATAGTATCAACCGGATCTATGAAGACAGCCGCCACCGTATATGGATATGCAGTAATGATAATGGCATTGATCTCTACCGGTATGAAACGGATGATTTCATTAACTTTGATGAAGAAAATAATGAGTTAGCAAGCAACTGTGTGTATGACGTATGTGAGTTGTCTCCGGATAAATTACTGTTCACCACAGATTTAGGTTTTTCAATTCTGGACTACCCTACCCAAAAATTCACGAATTACAATCAAGAGAATGGTGTACCCCTATCCGCCCCTAACGAACGTTCTTTATACAGAACCCGCCAAGGAGAAATCTTCATAGGAGGCATTGACGGAATGATCTCTTTTGAGGAAAAAGACATTGATTATGCTCCCGGAGATTACACGATATCTCCATTCCGTCTTTTAGTAAACGGACAGGAAATTAATGCGGGAGACCAAAGCCATATACTGAAAGAAGATTTAGGTTCCACCCGAAAGCTCATACTCAAAGCCAACCAGTCCATGTTTAGTATCGAATATGCCATATCCAATTATATTCCGGCCAATAAAGACCAACTGGAATATTTTCTGGATGGATTCTCAAATACATGGACCAGTACACGCGGACAACATACAATTACATATACAAACCTGAATCCCGGTGAATACACACTATACGTACGCCTTAAAAACAACCATGCGCATATACCGGCACATCAATTGAAGATCGTTATTCTTCCGCCGTTCTATAAGACTGTTTGGGCCTATTTATCATATATTCTGATTATTGGCGCAATTCTTTATTTCCTTATACGCACTTACAATAACCGGATCAAATTGCAGGAATCATTAAAGTATGAACAAAAACGTACTGAAGACATCGAACAGCTCAATCAGGCCAAGCTGCGGTTCTTCACTAATATCTCGCATGAATTCCGTACACCGCTCACGCTAATTATCGGGCAAATGGAAATGTTACTGCAAGTCCGTTCGTTTGCACCGACCATCTATACTAAAATTCTCGGAGTATATAAAAGCAGCCTGCAACTGCGTGAGCTGATAACAGAGCTTCTTGACTTCCGAAAACAGGAGCAAGGATATATGACTATCAAAGTAAGCGAACATAACATTGTCGATTTTATTTATGAGAATTATCTACTCTTCCAGGAATATGCCGTACAAAGAAAAATAACGTTCAGATTCCAGAAAACAAACGATATAATAAACGTATGGTACGATGCTAAACAGTTGCAGAAGGTCATGAATAATCTTCTGTCCAATGCCTTTAAGTATACGAAAGAGGAAGGAGAGATTTCCGTATCGGTACGGAAGGGCAACCGGGAAGTCATCATTGAAGTTACCGATAATGGAGCAGGTATTTCTCCACAGGATATTGACAAGATATTCAACCGCTTCTATCAAACGGAACAAATGGATTCTCCCATCCATGCCGGAACAGGTATTGGTCTGGCTCTTACCAAAGGTATTATAGAATTGCATCACGGCAGTATCGAAGTATACAGCGAACAAGGAGAAGGAACTACCTTCTGCGTGCATCTCAAAAGTGGTAACGAGCATTTCAGTCCTGAACAAATCAGCAAACATCAGGAAGAACCGCAACAAGCAGTTGAAGAAGGACCTCACTCTCCGGAAACCGTACAACAACTTTTATCGGATCAGGAAGTCATGAATAAAGAGTCTATCGCACAAAGCAGAGAGGTTAAAATTCTGATTGTAGAAGACAATGAATCGCTGCGAGAAATGCTTGTTAAAATATTCGAGGTATTCTATACGGTCGATACAGCGGCTAATGGACAGGAAGGCTGGGAAAAGGTGCAGGCAGGACAGCCCAATATCATACTTAGTGACATTGTTATGCCTGAAATGTCCGGTACGGAGCTTTGTAAACTAGTAAAGAATAACATAGACACATGTCACATTCCAGTAGTATTGCTCACGGCACGTACAGCCATCGAGCACAATCTGGAAGGGTTACGTTTGGGAGCAGATGATTATATTACTAAACCATTCAACATTAATATCCTGCTTTCACGATGCAACAATCTCGTGAATAACCGCCTTATGCTGCAAGAAAAATTCAGCAAACACCCGCAAACGGTTCCACAAATATTGGCAACCAACCCATTAGATAAGGAATTGGTTGATCAGGCCATGCAAGTCATTGAGAAACATATAGATGATGTTGAGTTTAATGTAGATATCCTAGCCCGTGAGACAGGTATAGCGCGTACCAAATTGTTTACCAAGCTAAAAGCTATTACAGGACAGACCCCATACGATTTTATCCTGACCGTACGGCTAAAGCGGGCGGCCATCATGCTCAAGGAAAACCCTGAATTCAACATCTCCGAAATCTCCGACCGTTTAGGATTCTCTTCTCCCAGACAATTCAGCAAATGTTTTAAGGAAAAATATCACATGATACCTCAAGCATACCGGAAAGGGGATAATAAAGAAGAACAGGAAAGCGAAAACGGATAGCCTGTACGCAGACAACACTATTCATGTACAGATGACACACTTGATTCTCATTAAAACAGACTTTATTTGCAATAATAAAGATAGTCTATAATTTAAGTAAAAAAACATGAGAAAGCAACATTTATATGTCTTATTATGCTTCACTGTATTGGGAAGCACTGTATTTGCGCAGAAAATAGAAAACCTGACAAAGTTGAAACGGCAATCGGAGAATGAGCTATTCCATCATCTGGGACAGGCTCCACGCACACCGGCGTTTGAATCCGAAGGATATTGGGTATGGGGAAGTTCTGTTATAAAAGGAAATGACGGAAAATACCATATGTTTGTTTCCCGTTTTCCGAAATCTCTTCCTTTTCATCCCGGCTGGATGGTAGCTTCAGAAATAGTTCACGCAATATCCGATACCCCCGAAGGACCTTACAAATTCAGTGACATCGCACTACCCGCCCGTGGAGCACAGTATTGGGACGGACGCTCGACACATAATCCGCGTATTCTGGAATACCAGAATAAATATTACCTGATATATATGGGATCTACACATCCTTTCGCCAATCCTACCTATGACCAGTTGACACTGGACAGCCCATGGTGTACTGTCGGACGCTCCAATAAACGCATCGGACTGGCTATTGCCGACAGCCCATATGGTCCTTGGAAACGTTTCGACGAACCTATATTAAAAACAAAACCCAATACTTTCTATAGTTTTCTTGTATCCAACCCTTCTCCTATCATACAGGAAGACGGTTCGGTAATGATGATCTTCAAAGGAAGAACGTATGTCGGAGACGATAAGTTCTCGGACATGGCGCTTGGCATGGCATATGCTCCGTCCATCGAAGGACCTTACACAGTACTCAACAATGGCCAGCCCATCTTTCAAGTGGACGGACAAGGAGAAGCGGAAGACCCGTTCCTTTGGAAAGACAGCAGAGGATACCATGCAATCTTTAAAGACCATGTTGCTAAATTTACCGGAGAAAAAGGCGGAGGTGTAATGGCTCACTCCCCAAATGGTATTCAGTGGACGATAGACAAAGATCCCAAAGCCTACTCACGTACTGTAGAATGGGAAGATGGAAAAGTGGAAATGCAAGGACAACTGGAACGCCCGTTCCTGTTATTCGAAAATGGGAAAGCGACTCATGCTTTCTTTGCAACAATGAATGGTGCCGGCGGATTTGACAATGCAACCCAATCATGGAACATGGTTATCCCGATAAAATAAAGACTCCCCCCTTTCGATACAGTCAACAGATCTGAAAAGAGATGTAACTTAGCACTTGAAGCCATGCAGTAAATTTGCGATGTAGATAAAAACTCTATGTCGCTTTTTTTATCCGGTTTCCATTCCGTTCATAACGAGTTCCCAATGTTCCGTTTTTATGCGGTCAACGTACATTGATCTTATTTTGTACTCTAACGTATGTTCTTAAGTACGCTGCACGCACCTGTTTTTTACCCAGATCAAATACATTTGCCCCCAGCAAAATTACCCACAAAAATAAAAACGTATGAAAAACAACAAAAGCATTAAGTACCTTTGGGGAGGTTTCTTCTGCTTGTTCTTCCTGTTCTCGTGTCAAGACACTGACGAATTGAGCAAAGAAATCAACCTGCTAAAAGACCGTGCAGTCGCTTTGGAGACTGCGACAAAGAGTCTTAACACTTCTCTCGAAAGCCTACAGGCTTTACTGAAAGCTGATATAATCGTAGGAGTCACTTATGTAGGCGACAAGTACCGGATTGAACTAAATGATGGTTCTACTATTGAAGTGGTACAAGCTTCTAAAGTAAATCTATCCATTCCCCTACTCTCTATCAGTAAAGAAGGATTCTGGGTTTTCAGTACAGACAACGGAGTTACATTCAATTCTTTGACTGACGAAAAGGGAAACAAAATTCCGGCTACGGCAGAAAGCGCAGACAAAACCGCTGTTACTCCACTATTAAGAGTCAACTTAGATGGATTCTGGGAAATCAGCACGAATGGGGGCGCCACATATAGCCTCTTGGGTGGTAAGGAATGTACAGCCATAGGAAAAAACGGTGTAAGTGAAGACGGAGTATTCAAAGAAGTTGTTTACGACTCTGAAAAGGAAATACTAACCGTCACCCTGACAGACGGTCAAGTATATAAAATACCTTGTACGGAAAGTTTCTATCTAAGAATACCGGGGACAAGTAAACAACAAGTATTCCCATTGGGTGAAAAACGCGTATATGAAGTAGAACAAAACGAGGTGTCCGCCGTCACTATCCTTGCACCGGATGACTGGCAGGCAGATCTCGAAGAACAGCAACTTACAATTATTGCTCCGTCAAACACATCAGTCGAGAAAGAAGAGAATATTAAAATTATATATACTTCCATACAAGGTTATCTTCGTATGACGACTATTTCCGTAAAATTGCTGACCACCGGTTTTGATGCGAACGCCACCTTGGCATGGAATCGTTTTGCCACCAACTCTCCGGAAAATATTCTGCTCGATTTTTCATATGCAGGTTACAAACACGGTACAGAAGCTCCTCCCGCCGTTCATTTAAAAAGTAATGACTACACCGTTTATAACGTAAAGGACTATGGTGCCAAAGGCGACGGCAAAACGTCAGACCGGGAAGCGTTGTTAAGTATCACCCAATTATTCAAGTATCAGGCCAATGCAAAAGCCATCATTTACTTCCCGGAAGGAGATTATGTGCTGCACACCGCTGCCGATGATGAAAACGGAGTTTCAAAGCCAATTGAGATAAATTTCGGAGGATTTGTACTCAAAGGAGCCGGACGTGATAAAACCATTATCAGAATGGCTGACCGCAATGTAAACGTAGCTAATTCCACTCCTCCTGCCATGATTAATATCAAACATACGGTAGATCTTCAGAATCCGGTCAGACTGACCGGTGATGTTGCTCCCAAAGGAACATTTGTCATCAATGTGGCAGATGCCAGTTCTTTTAGTGCAGGACAATGGGTATGCTTAAGATTGATTGATACCAGCCCATCTCTTATCAACAAGGAACTGACGTCTATTACAGCCGACGGGAATGTGTGGAACAAAACAGCCAACTCACAATGGACTAACCTTACTAATTCCGGTGTACAGGTATATGACTATCATCAGATAGTCAATAAAAAAGGAAATGAAATTACATTTGCAGAACCATTGATGCATGAGGTAGACCCTCAATGGAAATGGGAGCTATGCAAATTCAATTATTACGAGAATATAGGCATAGAAGACCTTACGTTTGCAGGAAACACACAACCCGGATTTCTTCACCATGGTAATAATGGAGGAGATGACAATGACTATAAGCCGATTGGCATGATGCGTCTGGTAAACTCCTGGATACGCCGTGTCGACTTCACTAATATAAGTGAAGCACTTGGCATATCATCATCTGCTAATATTTCAGCATATGACATTGAGATAAACGGCCATCGTGGTCACTCCGCCATTCGCTCGGGAGGATCATCCAGAATATTCATCGGAAAAGTTCACGACCATAGCAACGGATACATCGCCATTGATGAGAACACAACCGGTACTTATCTTGATAATGCCGGACAGTTTCATGGTTGCGGGGTATCCAAGCAAAGTATGGGTACCGTTATCTGGAATGTCACTTGGGGGGAAGACGCGTGCTTCGAAGCGCATGCCACACAACCACGGGCTACTTTATTCGATTGCTGCAATGGAGCATTTATCAAATTACATCAGGGCGGTGCCAAAAGTGAGCTACCCAATCATCTGGACGATCTTACCTTATGGAATTTCAACGCAACTAATACAAACAGTGTGTCTCAAGGTTCTTTCACATGGTGGGACGGAAACTGGACTTGTTTCCTACCTCCTACAATCGTAGGATTCCACGGTCCCGCTGCCAGTCAGTTAACTTTCTCAGATAACGAAGTCAAATTAAACGAATCTTACAACACTGCCGTAGAACCTTATTCACTCTATGAGGCACAGCTTCGTAAACGTTTGGGATATGTACCCGCTTGGATTAACTCATTAAAATAAAAACAACTTTAAATAGAATTATTATGAAGAAATTATGGAATCTTCTAATCATGCTGACCGTAGTGTTCGCAGGATGCAACAAGACTGATGATCTTTGGGATGAAGTACACGATTTACAAAAACGTCTGACCAAATTGGAAATTCAGGCCAATAATCTGAACGGAAATATTACGGCTCTCCAAGAGCTTTATAGAAATGGGGCTACCATTACCACGGTGAATGAAGAAAACGGTGCCTATACCATCACTCTTAGCAATGGTAAAATATTGAGAGTTGTTCAGAAGATGGAGGAAACAATCTATCCCATGGTGGGAATTGACAGCGAAGGTTATTGGACCGTACGTTATGGAAATGAAACACCTGAACGCATACTCGTTGGCAACAGTCCGGTAAAAGCAACAGGCGAAGACGGACTTACTCCGGAATTCCGTATCAACGAAGAAACAGGGTATTGGGAAATACGTTATAAAACCAGCGAACAATTTAAGCCGGTTGAAGACTCCAACGGTCATCCGGTAAAAGCAGAGGGAACAACAGACACGGGTTTCTTTAAATCAGTCAATATCAGTGATGACGGGAAATCGTTCCACCTGATCTTGAAAGATGATACGGAAATAACGGTACCCATCGTTGGTTCATTCTCATGTACATTTGAGGAGTCAGTGACAGGAATTCAAAAATTCACTTCTAAAGAAAGTAAGAACTTTAAAATATTGCTGAACGGTGTAGATGACATTGCATTAATGGCGTGTCCTGCCGGCTGGAATGCAACATTATCCGAACCTCTTGACAATGAAGCTATCTTAACCGTAACCGCACCCGAAGCTTTGACAACATTGACACGTGCCACGGCATCTAACAGCACGGATATTTCAATTCTGGCTAATTCCGGTAAATTCAGCACAATCCTGAAGTTGCAGGTGGAAGTTATTGCCGAAGAACCGGTTGAACCGGCTATTGACTATCTAAGTATCTATCAGAAAGGAGAAACTCTCTTCACTATCGGAGACGGAGCCGGTGCTATTGAAATTAACAGTACGAATTTCCCTGTATCACAAGAAATAGATTTGAGCGAAACGGACCAGACACTGGAAAAAACAATACTCGCCCCGTCTCAACCAACGATTTATTTCTTATCGGGAGAGCACATTCTTAATATTACCATGGATGGAGATCAAGCTATGAATGGTAAAAAGGTGGTATTCATCAGTAAGTCGGCAACAGAAAAACCGAATCTTAATTTTAGCGGTACCGGTGGCATACGTTTACAACAAAACAGTTCCATCGTATTCAAGAATGTCACTATAGAAAACTTGTCTATGGGCAACTACAGCAGTACAGGCAACGCCCATAATGTCTGGATCGGAGACTGCAACATCAACGCACCGGCCAAATCAATTCTCGCACTGACAGGTACTAACGCACCATTGGGTGGTATCAACAGCCTATACTTTAAAAACAACTATATCGACATGAGTAAATTTCCGGATAAAAGTTCAATATTCAACATTGGTTCATTGATAACCACAGATGTCACTAATGTCTCTATAGAAAACAATATCTGGTACAAGAAAGGAACTCTGCTGCAAGGAAGTATCTATACTTCCAATGCCAAAGGAACTACCAAAAACATTTCTTTCTCCAACAATACGATTATCAATTATGCCGGTAACAGCAGTAATTCCCTTGCTGCCGCCTATTTGGTTATGACTAATGTAGAAAATGTAAGTATAAAAAACAACATTGGTTATTCTGACGATAATGTGACGGATGGATTCAGCAATAGTGGTTCAAGCTTCTATATCATCGCAAACATCGACCCCATGCCATCCATATCAATAGCTGACAACATTGTTTACGGACTGAATCCCGACCTGACCAATAAATGGAAATGGAATACCTATGGATGGAAAACGAATGCCTCAACCAAAGTAAACCAAGAAGGGGAAACAAATGGTATTATCACCCGTTATTCAAAGAACCCGTTTGCAATTCCCGGAGGATTTGATAGTGGAAACTTCACACCAATCCCTGAACTTGCCGGAAAAGGAGCTAACCTGAAATAACATATATATACAGAGAATTTCAAGTATCTCACAGATTCCAGAACGTGTTTTCCCAGTAAGCTAATGACGCTCAACGGAAAGCACGTTTTCTCATACAAATGAAACAGAACCGATTCTCATATCTTCCCACCTTCCATGATGCCACTCCACGACTGTCTCAAAGCCTGCTTTCTTCAAGGCTGCCAATGCTTCGGCACGCCCATTATTGATCCGCTCCGGATAATGTGCATCACTGTTCACCTGTACCCGGACACCCAGCTCTTTCAAGAAAGAAAAATACCGTTCATTGGGATAGAATGTTCCTAATTCATAATAAGATTTGGTATTGACTTCAACAATGTATCCACGTTCGGCAATTGCCGTGAAATAGCTGCGAACGAATGTATCATACCACGGTTCATCTAGCAATCCCGGACGGTAGCAAGAAGCATTATAATGCATCTTGTCCGCATGACCGACAATATCAAATCCTCCCAGTTCTACCATGCGAAGCAGATTCTTATAATAAAGGTGGACTACATAATCCAAATCACCGCCAAAATGCTTGTCCACTAATTGACGGAAAGTATCTGCCGGAGTATCAATATCCACGATTTTCCCTTCCGGAGAATAGAGCATATGCACAGAACCTATCCGATAATCAAGCGGCAATTCTTGAAATCGGAAGAAAGCGGGATTGCTATCTTCGTTCAGGTAATCAATCTCAAGACCGACAGCAAGTTCTATTTTATCTGCAAACTTTTCTTTGAGACGGGCAAATTCGGAAAGGTAATCTTCCATTCTGTCCCATTCCATAGTCCATGCGGTAGAAAACGGCAACGGGGCATGAGAAGAGATGCCATAGGAAGTAAAGCCTTCACTAATAGCAAAACGGATAAAATCTTCCATATTGGCACGCCCGTCACAATAAAGGCAGTGGCTATGATAATTGGTAAGGTTTGTCATACAAGGTTACGTTATCAGGGTTATTATCATCATCAGGTCATCACAGCAATAGGCTGAACTATACTTGTGCCAACATAGTGGCACAACTGTGCCACTATGTTGGCACTGCAATGCCACCGCATTGGCACAGGTGTGCCAATACAGCGGCACAGTTCAACCTTCTATTTCGCTGAGTTCCAACCAGCGCATCGTCTTTTCATCAATCAAGTCATTGACTTCAGGCAAGCGTTTCGATTTCTCGGTCAGTTCGTCAACGGAGAGTGTACCGCTGCAAAGAAGTTCTTCAATCTGTGCCTTTTCGGTTTCCAGGTCGGCAATTTCCTTTTCCAGTTGTTCGAATTCACGCTTTTCCTTGAAACTCATTTTCCGCTTGTCGTTCAGGCGGACGCGGGCAGTCTTTTCTTCCTGCGGCTTCTCTGCTTCTTTCTCCTTTTGCGCTTTCGCCTCCTTCCAGTCGCGATAATCACTATAATTGCCGGGGAAGTCACGGATGTCACCCTGTCCGTTGAATACCATCAGGTGATCTACTACCTTATCCATAAAGTAACGGTCGTGGGAAACGACAATCACACAACCTTTGAAATTCTGAAGATATTCCTCAAGCACATTCAATGTGATAATATCGAGGTCGTTGGTAGGCTCATCCAGCACGAGGAAGTTAGGGTTACGCATCAGGATAGTGCACAAGTAAAGACGACGGCGCTCTCCCCCACTCAACTTATAGACATAACTATGCTGCGTTTCGGGAGTAAACAAGAAATGCTGCAAGAATTGTGAAGCTGTCAGTTTCTTTCCATTACCCAATTCAATTACTTCGGCAATATCCTGCACTACATCAATGACCTTCATTTGTTCATCAAACTGAAGACCATCCTGCGAGTAATAGCCGAAACGCACCGTTTCGCCAATATCTACCATACCGCTATCGGGCTGTACTTGCCCCATTAATATCTTGATGAAAGTAGATTTTCCGGTTCCGTTGTTTCCTACAATTCCCATCTTCTCATAACGGGCAAAGATATAAGAAAAGTCTTCCAGAATCTTCAGGTCACCGAAGCTCTTGTACAAATGGTCGGCTTCGAATATCTTGCTGCCGATATAGGATGCTTTTACTTCCAGTTTGACGTTATCGTTATTAAAACGTTGCTTCGCCACCTTTTCCAATTCATAGAAAGCATCTTCCCGATAACGGGCTTTATGTCCGCGTGCCTGCGGCATCCGGCGCATCCAGTCGAGTTCCGTACGATAAAGATTATTAGCCCGTTCAATTTCTACACTTTTAGCTTCGATACGTTCCTGACGTTTTTCGAGGTAATAACTGTAATTTCCCTTATATTGATAAACTTGCTGATTGTCTATTTCGATAATCTCCGAACAAACACGGTCGAGGAAATAACGGTCGTGCGTCACCATCAGCAGGCTAAGGTTGGTACGACGCAGATAATCTTCCAGCCATTCAGTCATGTCCAAGTCAAGATGATTGGTAGGCTCATCGAGAATCAATAAATCCGGTTCGGTAATCAAGGCGTTTGCCAAAGCGACGCGCTTCAACTGTCCGCCGGACAGTTGTTTCACTTTCTGGTCGAAGTTACGGATTTTGAGTTGCGAAAGAATTTGTTTGGCTTTCTGTTCATATTCCCAGGCTTTCTCCTGATCCATACGTACCAAAAGGTCTGCCAGTCCCGGATGCCCTTCGGTTTCCATACAACGTTCGTACTCCTTTATCAACTCCACTGTGCTGTTGCCATGATGAAAACAAGCTTCCAGCACTGTCAGTTCTTCGGGATATTGCGGGTCTTGTTCCAGATAATCCACCCGAAGGTCACGACGGAAGACAATATTACCGCTATCATAACCTTCCTTTCCGGCAATGATATTCAGTAAGGTCGTTTTTCCGCTACCGTTCTTTGCGATCAATCCTACACGCTGACCTTCGGCAATGCCCAAAGATATATTTTCAAAAAGAACCAAGTCACCGAAAGACTTGGTCAGGTTATCTATCTGTAAATAAGGTACTGCCACGTAAATAATGATTAGTTGGTTAGTGATTAGTGATTAATAATCACCGATTTATACTCTTCAATGACATTGCAAGGTTCACCTGCCTTTACTTTACTCCATGCAATTTTCATCGGGTCAATGATCCGGTCATTATATTGAACAACAGGAGCTTCCCGGTTACCGTCAATCAACGTCTTCCACTCCATACCTTCCACTTCATTCGTCAGAATCGCACAGACAGTAATACCGATAGCCAGCCATTCCTCTTTTTTCTTCGCACCTATCTTACCGCTGTCAATCACTTGCTGAAGTTTCTCCAAGTCCTCTTCTATTCCCTGAAAATCTTTCTTCAGTTCCTGCTTCACGGTAGATACCACCCATTCGTACCCTTCATTAATCAAATAGATTTCAGAAAGACGGACAGGAATCAGTTCAGCAGGATACTTCTGTCCTTCTTTGCGTATCTCCAAAGTAGCGATCACTTCTTCCGCCTCCTTCACAACTCCGCCTTTAGGTACGGTAAAGGAACATTCGAAAGCTATATCATCAACACCTGTAATCCACAAATGGGAAGTATAATAAGTTCCCTCCTCCTGAAACATTTCTTTGCTATACGCACATTCCCACGCTCCGACTTGCACCAACGAAGCCGAATCGTTCTCTTTCAGTTCCTGCCGGATAGCATCTTTACCATAACCGGCTTTTCCTTTAAATGCGGATATACGAAAATTTCCCGTCCATACATCGGGATTATAGAAAAGAAAAGAGCCTTCGCCATCTTCAAACTCGTTCCAGTCTGACGGATAGCTCATAGAAAACCATGCTCCGGGAGAGATAAATTTCTTGCCTTGCATCCTTTTACTTTAAAATGATTACTTGGCAAAAGTACGAATTAAATACGAATTTCAGGCACGGATTACACGGTTTTCACAGTTTTCGGAAAGATGATAACATAAAGCAACAGCGTAATCCGTGTAATTCGTGCCTGAAAAACATCATTTCCCTATAGGCTGTATTTTCCTACGCACATCTTTAGAAATCTCCAGAAACATATAGTTCAACTTTCCGGAGTGGATTCCTTCCTCATTCTCCTTATACTTTTTATTAGCATATTGCTTTGATTTCTCGAAAGTCAGCAATGACATTTCATTCTGCGATTTGCCTACCATCGTAGAGTCCAGCTGTTCATCCGGAAAGAAATCATCCAGATCGACGTCACCAATCATGGTTGTTTCCAGAAAGTTCTTGTCCGTATGTGAATTATCCGTATAATACCCCACAAACATATGCCCCGGTGTACGTACCAAGATCGGATCGATATTGATGGCACGGAGCAATGAAGCGAACAGTACACTACCGTCCACACAATTAATCTGTGAAGATTCCAGCGCATCATCAAACGTACGGACACGCTGCGAGAAAACAACATTGCTCGAAAGGCTGGTGTTGGAAACAGAACTGTAACGGAATTTGCGTTTCTGCAATATGTTCCAAAGGGCGTACACTTGCTTGTCCACCGCCCCTTTAGCTTTGCTCTGATAGCCAAGGAAACGATTCACAATACGGGTATTCAATGCCTCGCGAAGCAACTGGTCGATCATCGGATTCTCTTCATTGACATAGGCAGCAAAGAAAATACTTGTATCATGGAATTTGGTTCCATTCGATACATACCCCAACAGACATTCATTGATACTACGCACAGAGAATGTGCGCACCCGTTGCCCCAGATCCTTTCCATTCATCTCAACAGTAATAGCCACACTTACCGGTTCTGCCTGCGCCTCATTTTTCAAGGCTTCATAGTTCCAGATGATATCAGGATAAATCGTATATTCCGTTCTGGGCTTGTTTAGTACAAATTCCGACACCGAACGGGAGAAAAAAGGTGTTTCGGCCACTTCAATCCGTACCCGGCTATAGGCTGTCTTCGACTTCACCCGAATAGCAATACACGATTTCGGATTCCCCAAATACGTTGAATCTGACGGAACAATCACCTGCGCATCAGTGGTGGCAACAGACAGAATCGCCGAAGGGAATATATTCCCTCCCAAGTCGTCTACAATCTCAAAACCGGAATTGAATGAAGTATATTTAAACACAGACATACCGCCAAGGAGAATTAACAGCACCACAACAGAGCCTATTATTTCCCGCCGATGTCTTTTCAGGTCAATTTTTATCATTATTTGTAGTTTCTATGGTCAAACATTTCTATTGTATCTCGCTAACAAAGATAACAAATAGCGTTCGTTTTTTCCTCTTACAATCAGCAAAAACTTTTATATTTTATATCAGCCCTCTCGATTCCCGGAATGTAACATGATTGTAACGTCTGTTTCATCTGCCCGTAACAAAGTCTCCCCATCTTTGCAAAGGATAAAATAAAAACGTAACTTTGTCATATCACATTAATACATATATCTTATGAACGATTACCGTATTCTAGTTGTCGACGATGAAGAAGACCTCTGTGAGATACTGAAATTCAATCTTGAAAACGAAGGCTATGAGGTTGACACTGCAAACTCTGCCGAAGAAGCAATGAAGATGGACATCAGCAGCTATCATTTAATTCTCCTCGATGTGATGATGGGAGAAATCTCCGGATTCAAAATGGCGAATATCTTGAAGAAAGACAAGAAAACAGCGAAAGTGCCTATCATCTTTATCACGGCAAAAGATACTGAAAACGATACCGTGACCGGATTCAATCTGGGAGCGGACGATTATATTTCGAAACCTTTCTCTCTGCGTGAGGTCATTGCCCGTGTGAAGGCTGTACTAAGACGCACGGCAACAACGGAAACGGAAAGAGCTCCCGAACGTCTTACTTATCAATCGCTCGTCATTGACATCACCAAGAAGAAAGTAAGTATCGACGATGAAGAAGTGCCATTGACCAAAAAAGAATTTGAGATATTGCTTCTGCTGGTACAGAATAAGGGACGTGTATTTTCGCGTGAAGACATCCTGGCCCGCATCTGGAGTGACGAAGTGTACGTGCTCGACCGTACCATCGACGTAAACATCACCCGTCTGCGTAAAAAGATTGGTGTATACGGCAAATGCATTGTCACCCGTCTCGGATACGGATACTGTTTTGAAGCTGAATAAATAATTATGCCGAATTAAATAGTTATTATGAACCTGCCTGTAACTCAAAAGCATTTTCTTTCTTTCAGCCGGAAGCTTTTCCTTTCGGTTATCTCACTGTTTCTGGTATTTGCCATTTGTTTCATTGCTTACCAGTATCAACGAGAACGGGAATACAAAATAGAACTGCTGAATACAAAATTGCAAGATTACAACAGCAGACTCTACGAACAGTTGGACGAACAAGCCATTGACAGTGAAATAATCAATGGATATGTCAACAACCATATTCTGGAGGATTTACGCGTAACCCTTATCGATATGGAAGGAAATGTGGTTTACGACAGTTATCCGAGCCATAACAGCCAGATAGAGAACCATCAGAATCGTCCGGAAGTACAAAAGGCAATAAAGCATGGCAACGGGTATGACGTACGCCGTACTTCCGAAACAACCGGACTTCCCTATTTCTATTCAGCCACCCGCTATAAAGATTATATCGTGCGCTCGGCTTTGCCTTATAATGTCAGCCTCATCAACAACCTGCAAGCAGACCCGCACTATTTATGGTTTACCGTAATCGTAACCTTATTATTAATGGTTATCTTCTACAAATTCACCAATAAACTGGGGACTTCCATCAACCAACTCCGTGAATTTGCCATGCGCGCCGACCGGAACGAGCCTATCGAAATGGCTATGCAATCGGCTTTCCCGCACAATGAACTGGGAGAAATCTCCCAACATATCATTCAAATCTACAAACGACTGCACGAAACCAAAGAGGCTCTCTACATTGAGCGCGAAAAACTGATTACCCATCTTCAGATTTCACACGAAGGACTGGGTATATTCACAAAAGACAAGAAAGAAATTCTAGTCAACAACCTCTTTACCCAATACAGCAACCTGATCTCGGATTCAAACCTGGAAACGACAGAAGAAGTCTTTGCCATCAATGAACTGAAAGAAATTATTCATTTTATCAACAAGAACCAGCAAGAACGTTCAAGAGGAAAAGGTGAGAAACGAATGTCAGTCACCATCAACAAGAACGGACGGACATTTATCGTAGAATGTATCATCTTCCAGGATGCCAGCTTTGAAATCTCCATCAATGACGTCACCCAGGAAGAAGAGCAAGTAAGACTCAAACGCCAACTGACCCAAAATATCGCCCACGAGTTGAAAACTCCCGTCAGCAGTATTCAGGGGTATTTGGAAACCATTGTCAGCAATGAAAATATTCCACGTGAGAAGATCAACGTATTCCTCGAACGTTGTTATGCACAAAGCAACCGGTTAAGCCGACTATTACGCGACATCTCCGTACTCACCCGCATGGATGAAGCCGCCAACATGATCGATATGGAACGGGTGGACATCAGTGTACTGGTAGGAAACATTATCAATGAAGTGTCACTGGAACTGGACGAAAAGCATATAACAGTAATCAACTCCCTGAAAAAGAGCATACAAATCAAAGGTAATTACTCACTGCTCTATTCCATCTTCCGCAACCTGATGGACAATGCCATTGCATACGCCGGAACCAATATTCAAATAAATATCAACTGTTTCCGCGAAGATGAGAAATTCTACTATTTCAGCTTTGCCGACACAGGTATAGGAGTATCTCCCGAACATCTGAACCGCCTCTTCGAACGCTTCTACCGGGTAGACAAAGGCCGCTCACGCAAACTGGGCGGAACAGGGTTGGGACTGGCTATCGTGAAGAACGCCGTCATCATCCACGGCGGCAACATCTCCGCCAAAAACAATCAGGGTGGCGGATTGGAATTTGTATTTACGTTGGCAAAGGAGAAATAAGGTTCTTAGTCAAATTCCGTGTTACTTAATTTAGGCTAAAGACCCTTACACATTGGTCTTTCAATGAGATTTGCCAACACGAAACTTGACGAAGAACCATAAAGAAACAAGAATTACAACTCTATTTTAGCTCAAAAGGAACTCTGGACTTGACATCTGTAGCAGAAGATGCTATGACTGCCTCGAACTTACCCGCCTCTGACACCCACTGATGACGGGTGTCATCAAAGAATTTCAAAGCATCTTCATTGACAGTAAAAGTAATCTCCTTTGTCTCACCCGGAGCCAGCCTCACTTTACTGAATCCTTTCAGTTCCTTTACAGGACGAGGCAAAGATGATTTCAAGTCACTGATATACAATTGTACTACTTCGCTCCCCTCACGACTACCTGTATTTGTTACCGGTACAATAATAGTAAGCGTTTCATCCGCTCCCATTACCTTCTTATCAGCTACAGCCTTTCCATATTTAAAAGTAGTATAACTCAAACCATGTCCGAAAGGAAACAAAGGTTTTGTTTTCTGTTTATCCGCCCAACGATAGCCTACGAAAATTCCTTCATTATATTTCTCATCCACAATATTACTGCCATCCGCTCTAAGAACACCTGGATAATCGCCTAATTTATGAGCACCTACATCCTCCAGAGCAGCAGGGAAAGTAAACGGCAATTTCCCCGACGGGTTCACATCACCTGCCAAAATTGCCGCTATCGCACTGCCGGCTTCCGAACCTAAGTACCATGCCTGAAGCACAGCCGGAACATCCTTGATCCACGGCATAGATACTGCATTACCCGAGATATTGACGACAACCAGATTTTTGTTAGCCTGTGCCAAAGCTTTTATCACCTCGTCTTGTCCATAAGGCAAACCAAGTTCCTTGCGGTCTGCATCCTCGCAATCCTGATGCGCACTCTTGTTCAACCCACCGACAAAGATCACATAATCAGCCTCTTTGGCAACTTCCACAGCTTCAGCAATAAGTTCTTCCGGCGAACGGTCGTCTTTCAAGTCCTGACCAGACTTCACACCGTTATACTCACCTGTAGGATCACCCACATATCCACGGGCATAAACAACTTCCGCCCTATTTCCGAATCTAGTTCTGATCCCATCCAACGGAGAAAACTCATGTTTCACTTTCAGTGAAGAACTACCACCGCCCACTGTCATCATCTTCACAGCATTCTCACCAATCACAGCAATCTTTTTCACCTTATCCAAATCAATAGGCAATACATTGTTATTGTTCTGCAGCAACACAATACCCTCCTCACCGATATGACGGGCGGCAGCAAAATGAGCTTCCGAGCACAAAGCACCCCAAGGACGTTCCCTATCCATTGTTGTACGATAAGCCAGACGAAGAATGCGCCTCACTTTATCATCCAACTCCTTTGTTCCTACTTTGCCTTCCTTTATCAATGTAAGATACGGATGTGCCAGATAGTAGTTATCATAAGCATTGCTTGCCCCATTGGAAAGTCCGTTTGTCCAACTACCGAACTCCATATCCAAGCCATTATGAATAGCTTCTTCCGTGTCGTGGGTACCTCCCCAGTCGGAAACAACCACTCCGTCAAATCCCCATTCACCTTTCAGGATATCATTCAGCAAATATTGGTTATGACAACCGTGCTGACCTTTATACAAGTTGTAAGATCCCATGATGGCCCAAGCCTTCCCCTGCCGGACAGCAGCCTTGAAAGCAGGCAGATAAATTTCATACAAAGCACGGTCATCCACAATAACATTGGTGGTATGGCGGTTCACTTCCTGATTATTCAGCGCATAGTGTTTTACGCAAGCGGCAACGCCATTCTGTTGTACACCCTGTATATAAGGAACTACCATTTGTCCGGCCAGATAAGGGTCTTCACCCATATATTCGAAATTACGCCCGTTCAGCGGAGTACGGTAAATATTCACTCCGGGACCTAACAACACGGACTTATTACGATAACGCGCCTCTTCACCGATACTCTTTCCATAAAGCATAGACATTTCGGGGTTCCATGTTGCCGCCAGACAAGTCAGTGCAGGAAAAGCCACACAAGAATCATTAGACCATCCGGCCTGTTCCCACTCATCCCAAAGCACTTCGGGACGAATACCATGAGGACCGTCTGTCATCCAGAATTCGGGAATTCCCAAACGTGCCACACCCGGTGAGCAAAACTTGGACTGGGCATGTGTCATCGCCACTTTCTCTTCCAAAGTCATACGGTTGAGCGCATCTTCTATTCTTTCCTCTACAGGTTTTGTATTATCCAAATAAACGGGAATCGTTTGCGCCTGAACCGCACTACCCAACAATAGGGCCAACATGCCCGAAATAATCATACTTTTCATGGTCATCCATTTTTTATTTATTAACCCACAAGCCCAGCGAACGGATATAACCCGTTTGCGGCATACAATTCTCACATTTACTATTCTCTATAAACGCCGACATCGCTTTCTTTGCCACCTCCTGATCAGGGCGTGCATCCCGTATCTCTTTGTAAGTAGCGCGAGGTGCTTCAGAGAAAGCAGCTACTTGCTCCCAACCTTCCGGCACCTTGATACCCATAAACGAAGAGCCATCTATCTTTTTATACGGCCAGAAAGTGTACCCGATGTTGTTTTCTTCCATCACCTTACAAAAAGCCGCCTGCCATTCATCAGTATTGTGACCGATTTCACCCATATACATCGGCAGGTTCACACTGTCACGGAAATTGATAAGAGTCCGGATAGCTTCCTTTGTAGGATCACCTCCGTAACGATGGCAAGTGTACATCAGTTTATCGTCATAAGCAGCATCCTTGAACGGCTTGAAGTTACCATTCCACTGTGCTCCTCCGATCAGGACAATATGATTGTTATCCACCTCACGAATAGCTTTCAACGCACGCTTGTGCAGAGGTTCCAGCTTTGCGTTCAGTTCTTCCATATTTTCAAAATAGGGAGCGATAGGCTCGTTGATTAACTCATATCCCAATATTACAGGCTCATTCTTATAATAATCGGCAATCTCCTTCCAAATATCACAGAACAACTGTTGACTTACCTCGCTTTCAAACAGCCAGGGATAACCGTAACTGTCATCAATATTATCACCTGTCTGTCCGCCCGGAGCATCGTGCATATCCAGAATCAGGTAAAGATTATTATCACGACACCAGTTCACGACACTGTCCACACGGGCAAATCCGTCCTGCCCCCCTGTCAGCCCCATATAGTCCTCATCAGTGAAGAGTTTATAATGGAAAGGAAGACGAATGGTATTTGCCCCCGTAGAAGCGATAAATTCCACATCCTTGCGGGTGATATAGTTGTCTTTAAACTGTTTCCAAAATTCTGCCACAAAGTCCGGACCTACCATCTGACAAAACATCTCATTGATGAAACGTCCGGAATTAGTTTTATTGAAGCCGAACATATATCCTTCGGGATTCAACCAGTTACCCAGATTCGTACCTTTAATAAATAATTTGCTGCCGTCCGGCTGAATCAAGTCCTGTCCGGACACACGCACGAATGCTTCAGGAGCAGGCGCAATTTCCTGTTGCTGCGCCTGTTTTTGCTGACATGAAGCAAATCCCCCCACAAACAATAATACATAAATTATATATTTCATACCTATTTCTAACGATTAATTTATTACTTCAAAATCAGCGGAAAGTCCTTCCTCACTGTTTGTACCCAACCACAACTTAAATTCTCCGGGCTCCACCACCTTCTTCATATCAATGTTCCAGAAAGCCAATTCACTGACGGGCAATGAGAAAGTTACAGTCTTGGTCTCTCCCGGCTGTAAAGTGACACGCTGGAAACCTTTTAACTCCTTCACCGGACGGGCTACAGAAGCCACCTTATCCTGCACATAGAGCTGGACAACTTCTGTTCCGGCATACTTTCCGGTATTCGTCACATTCACTCTCGCCGTCAATGTAGCATTTGCCGCCAACTTATCAGCCGATAATTCCAACACATCATAGGCAAAAGTAGTATACGACAATCCGTAACCAAAGGGGAACAAAGGACCAAAACCTGCATCCATATAAAAAGAAGTGCAACCCAACGAGGTCTGCCCGGCTTCCAATGGAATATCATCAATCAATGTTTCCTTGCCGCTGGGAGCACGTCCCGTGTGGTGATGCGCATAATAAACAGGGACCTGTCCCACCATCTTCGGAAAAGTAACCGGAGTCTTCCCACTCGGAACAACCTTGCCGAACAGTAAATCTGCAATAGCCGGACCACCCATCGTTCCCGGATGAAAGGAATAAAGCACGGCAGCCGATTCATCCACTTCTTTACCAATAGTGAGCGGACGACCTGCCATAACCACCGTCACCAGCGGTTTACCGGCTTTTGCCAACGCTTCAATCAATTCCGATTGCGCTCCACGCAAGTTCAAATCAGCCAAGGAGTGAGCTTCGCCCGACAGAATAGATTCTTCACCGACAAAAGCCAGTACCACATCCGCCCGCCGGGCTGCTGCCACCGCCTTTGCTATACCCGAAGTCTGTTTGTCGCGGCTATAGGCCAATCCCGGTTCATAAATAATCTGAACCTTGTCTCCATACATTTCCCGCAATGCCTTCAGCGGAGTCTGTGTATGTTCCTTTTCACCATCAAACACCCACGTACCCATCTGGTCATGAGGGGCATCCGCCATCGGACCGACTACAGCAACCGTACGCACCATCTCTCCCAAAGGAAGAACCTCGTTATCATTCTTCAATAAGATGACCGACTGCTCTACTGCTTCTTTCGCTTTCGCCAAATGACTTTCCGCATATTTTACTGTTTGATCTGATACCACATAAGGATTATCGAACAACCCTAAGCGGAACTTTAAACGTAAGATATTACGAACTGCATTATCAATAGTAGCTACCGAAACCTTTTTTTCTTTTACCAAAGTCTCCAGATTTTCCATAAAGGAACCGCTTACCATCTCCATATCTATACCTGCATTGACCGACTTTTCAGCCGCTTCCTTCGCATCTTTGCAGAAACCGTGCGCAATCATCTCGGTAGCCGACGCCCAATCCGTCACAACTACGCCGTCATAATTCCATTCTCCACGCAGCACCTCTTTTAATATAAAGGAATTACCGGTAGAAGGCACTCCGTCATTATCATTAAAAGAAGTCATGAACGTGGCACACCCTGCCTTGGCAGCCGCCTCGAAAGGAGGGAAATAGACATTGCGCAATTCACGTTCCGGTATGAATGTCGAATTATAATCCTTGCCACCTTCAGCGGCACCATAACCCACAAAATGCTTGGCACATGCCGCTATGGCTGTCGGATCGTCCAGAGAATCCCCCTGAAACCCCTTAACCATCGCCGCTCCCATCACAGCAGACAGATAAGGATCTTCGCCACAACTTTCCGCCATACGTCCCCATCGCGGATCACGGGAAATATCAATCATCGGAGCAAAAGTCCAGCGAATACCATCGGCAGATGCCTCAACAGCGGCTATGCGGGCTCCATCCTCTGCAATTCGGGGATTAAAGGTTGCCGCTTGTCCCAATGGAATAGGAAATATAGTTTTGTATCCATGAATCACATCACGCGACATCAGGACAGGAATCCCCAACCGGGATTCCTTCACAGCTATTTCCTGCACTTTATTCACCAATTCAGGGTCAGTCAGATTCAACAGAGAACCCACTTTCCCTTCTTTTATCACTCCGGCTATCTGATCAATGCTTCCATTCGGACTCAGCTGATTCATCTGCCCTATTTTTTCCTGCAAAGTCATCTTACCCAGCAGTTCTTCGACCTTATTATCTATGTCCCTATCCTTCTCACTACCTGCTTGCGGTGTGCAGGCAAAGAAAGAAAGCATAAGCAAACAGGCAGAAGACAGTTTGAAATGTTTCATCATATGTTATTCTTCTAATTTGATTATGCCTTGCTCATATCGCGTCAAAGGCGTGGCACAAGCAAGGCATTCTAAGGAAATATACTTATTAAATTAGTATGGATTCTGCGTAATCGAGCCTTGTGCAGCTTCTATTTCACTCTGAGGAATAGGAATGTATTTCTTATTTTCTGTCCAGTCAACACGTTCCGGGATAGCCTGTCCACCCCAAGTATTTTCACCTTCCCACTGATTCTTGTCAAAATTATAGGTACGCTTAGTCCGTAGAAGCACACCGGCTCCGGCTTTGAGTACGGTAGCAGCCTTCCCGGAGCGGACAAGGTCGAAATAACGTTTTCCCTCACCCACAAATTCAAGTCGACGTTCATTAATGATATTATCCATGGTAACAGGGATAGAAGCTACACCGGCACGCTCACGGACAAGATCGAAATAATCTTGCGCAAGACCGTCACCCGTAGCCAAAGCCAGTTCAGCCGCATTGAGCAATGTCTCGGCATAACGGTAAAGATGAAGATTTTCATCATGGTTCAAACCGGCATCACCTACACTACCTTCCGTATCACCCGGACGGGGCAGATATTTGCGCAGGAAGTAACCGGTGTTCTGATAACGGCCACCATAAGTGACAGTATCCCCTTCAGCGAATTTCGCCCTTGCATATTTATCCAGATTAAGAATGGCAACATCGCGACGACGGTCATTGTCTTCAAAGGCATCATACACTTCTTTAGAAACAGAGCCGAACCCCCATCCGCTTGTAAATTCAGGAGTATGCCCCTCTGCACATTTGATAGTCAAGCCATCAATACCAATCATTTCAGGATATACAGTACCACCTGTAAAATTGGCATCCCCCCAAGTACGTTTACCTCCTTTAGCTATATAATTTACATCGAATATGATTTCCTCGTTCCATTCCTTATCAAGCGCATAAAGATCATTATAATTTTTAACCAAGTCATACTTGTGCGAATTGATGATTGCTTTCATATATCCCAAAGCCTTTCCGTAACGGGACTGGTCTTTCTGGTACATCACATAATCAGCGTAAATCATGGAAGCAGCAGCTTGCGTCATACGTCCGGCCCATTCGTCGGGTTGTTTCATCGGAAGTACTTCACTGTCCAGCACGCTTTCCAAATCGACAACCACCTTTTCATAAACCTGATCTACAGTTAATTGATCTGCCAGATAAGGAAGGCTGGTCAAGTTCTCTTCATAAAAAGGAATATTGCCCCATGTTTTCCAGAGAACAAGATAATACCAGGCACGCATCGCACGGCCTTCGGCTATAAAAAGAGCCTTTTTATCATCGGATAGATCTGAATCCTTCGCATTATCAATCAACCGGATAGACCGATTGATACCTGAATAACTTGTTGTCCACGCTCCATCGATATTATTACGGGGATCGGACTTGTACTGGGAAATCAGGTGAATCTGTGACTGGTCGGATGTGTTGCCGCCACCGACATACATATCATCAGCCATAGCGTCCCATACCAAGCTCAAGGGTGCCCATCCACCAAAGTAGTCATACCATTGCATCGGATCGTAAGCAGCCACTGCTGACTCCATCATTCGGGATTCTGTAGTATAATATCCGTCAATGGGCAAGCTGCTTGAAGGCTCAACTGACAGGAAGTCGTCGCCGCAAGATGCTGTACCCAGCATCAAAGCCAGAGCGGCGAAGCTATATAATGTAAACTTTTTCATATCTGTATGCTTTATATTCATTAAAAATTAAGATTAACACCTACGGTAAAGGTACGCGCCTGAGGATAGTAACCACGGTCGATACCATTGGAACGTTCGTCACCATTGAGTTCCGGATCAAGACCTTTATAAGAAGTCATTGTCAGCAGGTTCTCGGCAGCCACATAGAAACGAAGCTTCTGAATAAAGATCTTCTGAGTCAGGTAGGACGGCAATGTATAACCCAACTGAATGTTCTTGATACGTGCGTAAGAACCATTATGGACATAAAGATCAGAAACACGCCAGTTATCATTGTTGTTTGCCCAAGAAAAACGAGGCATTGTATTGGAAGTTCCTTCACCATGCCAACGATTCATAAACTCTGCGGGAAGATTCACATAGCGGCAGTCCAGACGACGGGTTACATCCATGATTTCCTGCCCCATAGCACCTGACAGCAACATGCTGAAGTCGATATTTTTCCAGGAAGCATTGAGGTTCAAACCGAATGTCCAATCAGGAGTTCCCTTACCAATCATTGTCTTATCCTTATCATTGATCTCTCCGTTCTTGTCAAAGTCTACAAAGATTACGTCACCCGGCACTGCGTTGGGCTGCAGCTTCTGCCCTTTATCATTCACATAAGCATCAATCTGCTCCTTGTTCTGGAAGATACCGTTTGTTTTATAACCATAGAAATAAGGATATGGCATTCCGTTTTCCGCACGGGATACGTTACCAATCTGGTGAACATTGTCATACATCTCAAAGCCATCGGCATTCCCCAGATTAATCAATTCATTTTTCAGATAGCTGGCATTAGCGGATATTCCGAAGTTCCAGTCACCTTTATTGAACTTATACCCCAGCTCCAATTCAACTCCCTCATTCTTCATCGAACCAACGTTACCCCAAGGCTTGGACTCACCCAAGTAAGAAGGAATACTCATTTCCTTCAGCATGCCATTCGTCTTCTTGTAGAAATAATCCACCGTGAAAGTCAAAGCATTGTTGAAGAAGCCGAAATCCAGACCGGCATCATATTGTTCCGATTCTTCCCATTTCAAGTCCTTATTGGGAGTACCGGACGGCTTACTACCCATGACGATGCTCTGGTATCCCGGAGTGCCGAACACATAGTTGTTGCCGATAGCTACATTGGCCATATAACGGAAAGCTCCGATATTTTCGTTACCGTTCTTACCCCAAGAGAGGCGCAGTTTTGTATTAGTCAACCAAGATGGACGTTGATCCATCCACTTTTCATTTGTTATGTTCCATCCTAAAGATACGGAAGGGAAGGTAGCCCATTTGTTATTAGGACCGAAGTTAGACGAACCGTCACGACGCACAGTAACCTGTAACATATAGCGTTCATCATAGTTATAGCTCAAACGACCGAAGTAGGAAGCCAACGTTGTCGGGTCAAATGCCCCACCGGTGGCATTACGTTTACCTGCAGACTGCAAACCGGTTGTGAAATCCAAGTTTGCCTTGTCCCCAATATATTCAATCATATCCATTGCATCGCCCTTTAATCCGCGTCCTGTATACTTCTTGGCCGACTGCCCCAACACAACCGCAAACGAATGAACACCAAACGTTTTGTCATACGTCAACACATTCTCAATCTGCCACGTATAGCCACGATTCATTTCAGACCACACTTTCGATTTGTCATTCGTAGCATTTTTATTCAGATAGTGAGGATGATTCCATCCGTCTTTTCCCCAGAATGCGAGGTCGGACCCCCAAGAGAATTTATATTTCAAATGATCCCAAACACTTAGTTCGGCAGCCAAAGTAGCGATAATCTTATCAGAATTATTCTTTTCATAGGGTAAGGAAAGTCTTGCAAGCGGATTAGCAAGTTCATTGAAATCACTGCTCGGCATGGAAAGCAACTGTCCGCTACGTTTGTCGTAGATAGGGTCACCATAAGTATTCCGGTCATAATTCTGAAGTTCGCTTTCATCTTTAGCGTAAACGGACATGGTAGGATCCATGAACAAAGCGTCGCCGAGCGGAGATCCGGTCAGACTGCCGGCAGTGACACCCACACTATTCACGCGAGAATAAGCTATGTTCATAGAGAATGTCATCTTTTTCAGCCAATTACGTTGTTCCGATTCGTCAAACAGCGTATACATTGTGTTGCTACGCAGTGACAGACGTTGGTAGTTGGAAGCATCGTAGTTTCCCCCAATGATACCGTCCTGATCATAATATCCTAATGAAAAATAGTAATTTACCTTCTCGGAAGCACCGCTGATACTTAACTGGTGATTCTGGACCGGAGCATTATCATAGAACAAGGCGTCCTGCCAATTGGTACCCGAACCTAAAGAAGCAACCTGTTCGTAACGGGGAGCCTCGCCTGCATAATCGGCAGCCTCATTCATCAATGTAGCATATTGGGTAGCATTCAGCATATCCCGCTTCTTCCATGCACTTTGCCATCCATAAGAGAAGTCATAACTCACTTTAGTTTTGCCGATACTACCTTTCTTTGTAGTAACGAGAACAACACCATTTGCCGCACGAGCCCCATAAACGGCTCCGGAAGCTGCATCTTTCAATACTTCGATACTGGCAATATCAGCGGGATTGATATTATCAATACCACCGTCTACCGGCATACCATCAATAATGTAAAGCGGGTCGGAGTTGTTGATAGTACCAATACCACGCACACGTACTCTTGAGCTCGCTCCCGGCTGACCATTGAGGGTAGTAACCTGAACACCGGCTGCCAGACCTTTCAACGCATTGTCCACACGTGTGGGAGATGTTCTGCTCAAATCTTCGGAAGAGACCTTGGCAATAGAGGCCGTTACCACACTCTTCTTCTGAGTACCATAACCAATCACTACTATTTCATCCAAAGTTTTCGTATCTTCCCGTAAAATAATGTTGAGCGGAGCGATAGTAGCTTTCACAATTTGCGGAAGATAACCTACGTAGGTTATTTCAATCTCTACCCCCTCTTCTACATTGGAGAGAGAAAAAGCACCATCAAGATTAGTAATAGTACCGTTATTAGTACCTTTTACCAATACACTCGCACCGATAATGGGCTCACCGGTTACATCTTTTACTACTCCTTTCACAGTCTGCTGCTGGGCAAACATACCGATAGAAAAGAAAAACAGCAAGCATCCGACAGATAACATATATCTGAACGCTTGCGTCTTTTTTAAATCATTTCTCATAACACAAAATATTAAAGTTAACACTCAAATTTCTTATGACTTTTGTCAACGCAAAGATAAAACAAGTGCATATAGCCTGTATGAGCAGGTAAAGCGCAAAAGTAAACCACCGTTTTTGATAAAAATCTAATTATTAACATATTACTATAAAAAGAAGAGAGCAAAAAGTAAACTTTAATAAATAAAACGGGAAGAGGTATTCATCATCAAACGATTATATAACCTAACTTTTTCCTAAAGAACATCCGCCATATTTAAAAGGATTGACTTATATTTGTACGTCTAACCAAATATAGTACAATGAAACATCTGCTTACCTTATTACTTTTATTTACTTCTACCTTTTTGTCTGCTGACTCCCATAGTATGGAAATTGAGTCTCTTCTATCAAAATTAGATTCTTTAATCGCGCGAAAGGATGATTTCGTCGCTGCTAAAGAGGCCAAAATAAACCAACTCCATAACCAGGGACGGAATATCCGTACATCAGAAGAACGCTATTGGCTGAACAAGATGTATTACGATGAATATTCCGTTTACAATTCCGATTCCGCCATGATTTATGTAGACCAGAATCTGGACATCGCCGACAAGCTAAATAAAAAAGAATGGAAAGCGGAATGGAAAATCAAGAAGTCTTTTCTTCTGGCTGCTACCGGTTTGTTGAAGGAGGCATTAGATGAATTACGCAATGTTTCGAGCCAATTACTCACCCCTGAACTGAAAGTGGAATATTACGGACAGTTGATGTATCTGTACTCTCATTTCAGACAGTATTCAGGAGATAACAATACAAATATCCGTGAAGGATATTATGAGAAAGAAAAAGCGTATAAAGACTCTATCTATGCCTACATCACTCCTCAAGACCCTTTCTATTTATGGTACAAAGGGTGGAAATTTCTGGGAACCACTGAAACGGAGTCCATAAAGAAAGAACTCTTGAATGAAGTAGAGAGGTCATCCCTGGAAACTCGACGTGATGCAATGAATGCCTATATCCTAGCCTGCCTTTATCAGGATAGCAATCAACAAAACGAGTATTTGAAATATATGATTTATTCGGCAATGGCGGATGTGAAAACAGCAAACAAGGACATTGCTTCGCTGGAAGAGCTGTCAAAAACATTGTATGAACTGAATGATATAGACCGTGCCTATACCTATATTAATTACTGCCTCCAAAACGCCCAACTTTATCGCAACCGGGTACGTGTTATCGGCATTTCGGAAACACAAGACGCCATTCATCGGGCCTATCAGGAAAGAAATATCCGACAGGAAGCCCGTTTGCATACATTCTTGTTTCTGGTCAGTATTCTTTCAATCATCCTATTGATTGCCATTCTCTATATCTATATGCAAATGAAGCGACTGGCATATTCACGCTCCCAACTGAATGAAAGCAATCAGTTGCTGAACAAACATGTGGACGAACTGTCGGAAACCCATCAACTGTTGGAAAAAGCAAACGGCCAGTTACAGTCGTTAAATGAACAGTTGAAAGAAACAAACGCCCAACTTCGCGAATCCAATTATGTAAAGGAAGAATATATAGGTTACGTATTTTCCATCTGTTCCAACTATATCAGCAAGTTGGACGAATTCCGTAAAAGTATTAACAGGAAAATGAAAGCCAAACAATTTGATGACATAAAAGAATTGACAGACTCTCCGATTATGGCACAGAATGAGTTGAAAGAGCTTTACCATAACTTCGACGCCATCTTTCTACATGTCTATCCCAATTTTGTCGAAGACTTCAACGCCCTGCTGCATCCCGACGAGCAGATTTTACTAAAAGATGGAGAATTACTGAATACCGAACTACGCATATATGCGCTGGTACGTCTGGGAATTAACGATAGCGTGAAGATAGCCGAATTCTTACATTGCTCTCCGCAGACGGTCTACAACAACCGACTGAAGACACGCAACAAAGCCATTGTACCGAAAGATGAGTTCGCCAATACAGTGAAAAGTCTGGGCAAAATGCAAGAATGACCACTGTGCATACTTCCTTAAAAAAGGAATATTAAAACACACGAGAATGCAATAGATTGGATCACCGTGCGGAAGATTAACTAAATGCGTAGCATTTTCCTTCAGCGGAATCCTATATTTTACATTTTAGAACGTTTTTCTTTCAACACAAAAGTAATTTACCACTATATGACTCTTTTGGAAAGACAAATCATCGGTATACGGTCTTTTTGCCATTTTCCTTTTATCACCCGGCGAAGACCAACCAGCTCAAAAAAACTCCCTTTTTATGCCTTCGCAGCTTCCTCACCGAGAAACCAAAGGTTTGTCGGTGAGAAACAGAAGGTTCATCGGTGAGAAACCAAAGCTATATCAGTAAGAAATGGAGGCTTTACTTACCCCCAAAAGTGCATATTCCTCGCTAAAACATACAAAATAAGCCGGAGTTTCTGCATATTCTTGCATTTGTTTATGCAATTTGTCTTCTGGTTTAATCATGTTGAAGCATTCTTTTTCGATGGAAATCTTAAAAACAGAACATGATCCTCTTTCCAGCTCATCCTTTCCCGAACTTCGCAAATTCACCATTTGAAACTCCGGTAACTGAAAAAAAGATGATTTTTTTGATAAAAATAAAAAGAAAGTTATCTTTGTCTTCAATACATGTATACTTCAATGCACATACATAAGTTAAACGAAAAATAGCAAGTCATGAAAACGAATATAAATATCCTATTTACTTTGTGTATTCTCCTTCTTTGTGCCTGCAAAAGTGGAAACGCTTCCAATCAATGTGAAAACGAAGCTCCCCGGGATACTATTACAACCTTCACCCTGCCCGCCATCCCGCAAATGATGACAGCTCCGGAGCAACGTGCAGAATTCCTCGTGAAGCACTATTGGGATCATGTCAACTTCGCCGACACCAATTACATCCACCACCCCGAAATAACCGAACAAGCCTGGGCGGACTATTGTGACATACTGAATCACGTCCCGTTGAAAACCGCACAAGAAGCCATGCGGAAAACAATCGAGCAAACGAACGCAGACAAAAAGGTATTCACCTACATCACCGATCTGGCCGATAAATATCTCTACGACCCCAACTCCCCCATGCGTAACGAAGAATTCTACATCCCCGTATTAGATGCTATGTTAACTTCCCCCCTGCTAGAGGAAATAGAAAAAGTACGTCCCAAAGCCCGCCGGGAATTAGCCCAGAAAAACCGCATCGGCACCAAAGCCCTGAACTTCAACTACACGCTGGCTTCCGGCGCGCAAGGTTCCCTCTACCAACAACAAACGGATTACATCCTGCTATTCATCAACAACCCAGGTTGCCATGCCTGCACAGAAACGATAGATGCCCTGAAAAACGCCCCTATCATCAACCAACTTCTGGAACAAAAGAAACTAACAGTCCTCTCCGTCTATCCTGACGAAGAACTGGACGAATGGCGCAAACATCTGAACGAATTCCCCAAAGAATGGATCAACGGATACGACAAGAAATTCGCCATCAAAGAACAACAACTATACGACTTGAAAGCAATCCCCACCCTCTACCTTTTGAATAAGGAAAAAACTGTGCTCTTAAAAGACGCCCCCGCACAAGCCATCGAAGAATACCTACTAATGAAAAGCGAACAGTAAACATACACTATACGAACTAATATAGGACACTTGATTAACATAGAAAAAATAGTGACGGTATATGGCAAGGATACCGTTAGTATCTTGAGCATATACCGTCACTATTTATATCGGATAGCGTCACCATTTTTCCAAAGTCCCACCAACGCTTACCCCTCCCCCACACCCACCTCACGAACACACCGCATGGTTTCCCGGCCTCGTTTTTCAGCGTCAAGCGCAGGTGTTTTCTTTTTGGTTCTTTCTCTTTCGTATCAAGACGAAAGAAAAAGAACACTCCCCCTTGCAAAAGCAAAATAAACTCGCTATCTTTGTCACGCATTGGTTCGCGACTCCCATGCGGGGGAAGCGATTAAAAGGGAATCAGGTGTAAATCCTGAACAGTCCCGCTGCTGTAAGTTCCATGTATGTTACAAGCAATTCACTCATTGCCACTGGAGACTAATCCGGGAAGGCGTTTGTAGCAGGAACAAGTCAGAAGACCTACCATGCAAATATGTTTCACTGCTTTCGAGGAAAAAGCGTTGAGTCTAATGAACGGGACAAGTCGTCCATCATTTCATTCATCACTCTGATTCAGAGAAAGTGTGTTAAAACGAATAAACTCTGCCAAGTTTATTTATGCGTGTCCGGTCGAAGGGATTTCGCCCGGACACTTTTAAATAGCAATAGACTGAAAAAGGAATAAATGAAAGAGAGAACATTTAAGAAAATGATCTTTGCAGTATTCTGCTGCCAATTCTTATCCATATCACTTTTTGCACAACAGCAAAAGGTAGATACGACACATACATATTCTATTCCTGAAATAACAGTATCAGATATCTACCAGACTCGCGAAGTACGTTCAACCGCTCCCCTGCAAGTATTCTCCAAAGACGCCCTGAAAAACCTGCACGCCCTGCAAGTCTCCGACGCAGTGAAACACTTTGCGGGAGTGACCGTGAAAGACTACGGAGGTATCGGCGGACTGAAAACAGTATCCATACGAAGCCTGGGAGCACAACATACTGCTGTCAGCTATGACGGAATTACCCTGACCGATTGCCAAACGGGACAAATTGATATAGGTCGCTTCTCGCTCGATAATGTTGACAGACTTTCTCTAAACAACGGACAAAGCGATAATATCTTCCAACCTGCCCGCTTCTTTGCAGCAGCAGGCATACTGAATATACAAACACTTACCCCACTATTCACGAAGGACAAAAAGACCAACATAGCAGGAGCTTTCAAAACAGGTTCCTGGGGATTAGTCAATCCCTCCCTCCTGCTGGAACAACAATTCAATAAAACATGGAGCATGTCAGTCAGTGGCGAATGGATGTCCTCTGACGGACATTATCCATATACACTGCGCTATGGAAGTGCAGAAGGAGATCTGTCCTCACGCGAGAAACGGAAAAATACAGACGTACAGACATTCCGTGCTGAAGCCGGACTTTACGGCAACTTCTCCGATAAAGAACAATGGCGGTTGAAAGCCTACTACTTCCAGTCCTCCCGGGGACTACCCAAAGCTACCACTTTCTACAACGACCATTCTACCCAACACCTGTGGGATAAAAACACTTTCATACAAAGTCAATACAAGAAAGAATTCAGCCAACAATGGGTATTCCAAACCTCTGCCAAGTGGAATTGGAGCTATCAACGGTACCTGGACCCCGATACAAAGAACTCATTAAAGAAAACAGAAAACAGCTACTACCAGCAAGAATATTACCTTTCCGCTTCTGTACTATACAGACTGTTGAGCAACCTCTCATTCTCTCTTTCCACCGACGGAAGCATCAACACCATGAACGCCGATCTAAACAACTTTGTACATCCCACGCGCTATTCATGGCTAACGGCATTCGCCGGCAAATACGTGAATGACTGGTTAACAATCTCCGCATCCGCATTGGCAACCGTTATCAATGAAGATGTAAAGAAAGGCGGCAGTGCCGGCAATCACCGTAAACTAACCCCTTATGTAAGTGCCGCATTCAAACCTTTTCATCATGAAGAATTCCGTGTACGCTTCTTCTATAAAGATATTTTCCGCCTGGCAAGTTTCAACGACTTATATTACGAAGAAGTAGGAAACACACAACTAAAGCCGGAAAAAGCCAAACAATACAACATCGGACTGACATACAGCAAGAATGTATGCCCATTCCTACCCTATTTGTCAGCAACCGTCGATGCTTATTATAATAAGGTAACAGATAAAATCATCGCTTACCCTACCAAGAACCTTGCAGTATGGAGCATGAAAAACCTGGGACAAGTTGACATCAAAGGCATTGATGCTACAGGAAGTCTCTCCCTCCAACCCTGGGAAAAAATCCGCATCAACCTCTCGGGTAACTATACATACCAACGAGCATTAGACGTTACCCCACCCGATCCAAACACGTATGAATCGACATACAAACACCAGATAGCCTACACTCCCCGTGTCTCCGCTTCGGGGCAGGCAGGCATTGAAACACCATGGATCAATCTGTCTTACTCATTCCTATTTTCAGGAAAGCGCTACGCGTTGGGACAAAACATTGCCGAAAACAGATTGGATAGTTATAGCGACCACAGTATTTCTGCAAGCCGCGATTTCCAGATAAGAAAAGTCACCACCTCTTTCAGCGTGGAAGTACTGAACCTGATGGACAAGAATTACGAAATTGTGAAATACTTCCCAATGCCCGGACGATCTGTAAGAGCGACAATAAAAATAAGATATTAAATATTATAAAATAGGATATGGTCGTGAAAAGGAAATTAATGTATATATTCTGGTGTTGGCTGTCATTGATCTTGTTATTCATGGCATGTGATGACATGGAAGACAAACCTTTCACATCAGGCATTATAGGTGATCCGACAGAAACGGGTA
Organism: Bacteroides sp. D55t1_190419_B8; assembly: GCF_015558905.1. Lineage (NCBI taxonomy): Bacteria > Pseudomonadati > Bacteroidota > Bacteroidia > Bacteroidales > Bacteroidaceae > Bacteroides > Bacteroides sp. D55t1_190419_B8. The sequence goes on along the minus strand of NZ_JADMOU010000009.1, from coordinate 85,598 downwards.
CCGCTGAATTATATGTATTATGTGAAGGACTGTTCAACCAGAATAACAGCTCATTGGCACGTTTCTCTTTCGGCAATCAACAAATGGTTCGTGATTACTTCAAAGCAGTCAACCACCGGGGATTAGGAGATACAGCCAACGATATGGCTATTTATGGAAGCAAGGTGTATGTCGTAGTCAACATCTCCAGTACAGTAGAAGTGGTAGATTTTCGTACAGGAACCTCATTGAAACAAATTCAGATGCAGGCAGAAAATGGGAGTTCCCGCCAACCACGCTATATCGCTTTTCATAAAGATAAAGCATACGTATGTTCCTATGACGGAACCGTTGCACGTATAGATACAACCTCCCTTTCCATAGATGCCATCACATCAGTGGGACGTAACCCTGACGGCATTTGTGTACAAAACGAAAAGCTATATATTTCCAATTCCGGCGGATTGGATTATTCATCAGGGCTGGGTGTAGATAATACAGTATCCGTTGTCGATATTGCCACATTCAAAGAAAGTAACAAAATTATAGTAGGCCCGAATCCCGGTAAAATAATAGCAGGTCCGGATGAAACCGTCTATGTAGCCACCCGTGGCGAAGATATAGAAGCCGGAGATTATAATTTCGTCAAGATAGACTGCCGGACAAACAAAGTCACTCAATCTAACGAGAAAGTGCAAAACTTCGCCATCGACGGAGATATAGCCTATCTATACAATTACAACTATACCACACAAACTTCTTCTATCAAGATGTTCAATCTGAAAACAGAAGAAACAATCCGTGAGAATTTCATAACCGATGGAACTGTGATAAAGACACCTTACGGTATCAACATCAACCCGTACAGCAACAATGTATATATCACCGAAGCACGCGATTACACCACTTACGGCGACTTACTTTGTTTCAACCAACAAGGACAACTCATGTTCCGCCTGAACAACATCGGACTTAACCCGAATACCATCGCATTCAGTGACAAAGCCTCACAAAGCAATATTGACGATAATGACGATGACACGGAAAACCCTCTGGCTTTCGCCAACAAAGTATGGGAATACCGTCCTGCTCCCGGACAATTTATCAATACTACCACATCAGCATACAAGGATGGATTTACCTACGATGAAATATTGGAAGAAGCAACCCGCAGAATCCGGCAAAAATCGCTTATTACATTAGGAGGATTTGGTGGCTACATTGTTTTAGGATTCCCACAGCCCATTCCGAATGTAACGGGAGAATATGACTTCAAGGTAAGAGGCAATGCTTACTACAATTCCAAAACCGGAACAGGAGAACTGGGAGGAAGTGCCGAACCGGGAATTGTATTCGTATCCAAAGATGCAAACGGTAATGGAAAACCTGATGACGAATGGTATGAACTGAAAGGCAGCGAATACGGGAAAGATACAGAAACCCGAGGATATGAAATAACCTATTTTCGCCCGAACCCAGCCAACCAAAAGGTGCTCTGGAAGGACAATCAAGGCAATGAAGGATATATTCTCCGCAATAGTTTCCACAATCAGGAATCATATTATCCACTTTGGATAGAAGATAATGAAATCACATTCCGGGGAACACGCCTAAAAGACAATGCCGTTCCGGAAAATGGATTATGGGTAGGATATTGTTATCCATGGGGATATGCAGACAACCATCCCAACACCAAGGAAGAAAGTAATTTCAAGATAGATTGGGCTGTGGATGGTAACGGCACACCAGCCGACTTGGATCAAATCGACTTCGTAAAGATTACGACTGCAGTCAACCAGGATGCAGGACAAATGGGTGAAATATCCACCGAAGTCACAACCGTTGAAAACTTACATTTCAAAAAATAATCAACAATTAATTAATAACTAAAATCAGAAAAGAACATGAAGAAATTATCCTTATTATTACTGTTATCAGTATTTGTATTTTGCGGCTGTAGCGATGATGACGATGATGTAAAAGATGATGTAAAAAACGAAGTGGTTGCCAGTTTTGAAAATAAATTAACAAAAGCAGAGAGTGAATTTACTCCCACAGGTGATCAACCAACAGGCTATGATATTCTCGAGACAAGTATCAAAGATAATCAGAATCTAATTGAATGTAATCATTATTATGCAGCATGGGGACTTGCTGGAGGATTTACTTACACCAATAAAACTGACATTACCACTCCCGGATCTGCTAATAGCAGTGCTATTACAGGAAAAGGTAAAAATGGGACAACCTATCTCACTGCATATACCAGTAGCTTTAACACTGCAAAGATTACTAATCTCAAAGGAGAATATGCATTTAAAGGAGCATGGGTTACTAATACAACTTATGCATATCTAGCCATCAAAAACGGAGACGATGGACAAGATCCATCTATGGTAAAGAAATTCGCCAATGGTGACTGGTATAAAATAACAGCTGTTGGTTACAGAGCCAATGACAATGAAATAGGAAGAGTCGATTTCTATCTTGCCGATTTCAGAAACGGAAAAACCGAAATTGTAAACACATGGCAATGGTTTGATTGGAGCAGTATTAAAAATGCTGATTATATTAAATTTGAAATGAGTTCCACTGATAATTCAGAATATGAAGGAGTATCTTATATGAACACTCCTTCTTATTTCTGCCTTGACGGTATTACACTTATCGAGGACTAAACAACCACTGTTCAATTGATATCAATCGGTTATATACTTATTTCTAATCAGCCTATTGATTACCAATAATCAAACTTATAATCATATTCAATCGAATGCATAATTTTAAAGAGCCGGATATTCTTTTAAGGAATCCGGCTCTCTTTATATCTACCTATTACAAATTGATATATTACTAGCCCATGGAGAAGTAATTCCAATAGTCACAACTTACAAAAAGTCATCATATATTTGCTAATCACGCAAATTTTAGCTACATTCGTCGTTCAAAACTATTAAATCTACGACAATGGAATTACCTTTTGCTGAATCATGGAAAATAAAGATGGTAGAACCCATCCGGAAAAGCACACGTGAAGAGCGCGAGCAATGGATTAAAGAAGCACATTATAATGTCTTTCAACTCAAATCAGAACAAGTTTATATAGATCTCATCACCGACTCCGGGACCGGAGCGATGAGCGACCGCCAATGGGCGGGAATGATGCTAGGTGATGAAAGCTATGCCGGAGCGACCTCATTCTTCAAGTTGAAAGAGATGATTACGAAACTAACAGGATTTGAATACATCATACCAACCCATCAGGGACGTGCCGCTGAAAATGTCCTTTTCTCTTATTTGGTACATGAAGGAGACATTGTGCCCGGAAACTCGCATTTTGACACCACCAAAGGACACATTGAGGGACGTCATGCCATCGCATTAGACTGCACCATCGATGCAGCCAAACAAACCCAACTAGAAATACCGTTTAAAGGAAATGTAGACCCTGATAAATTACAGAAAGCCCTCACAGAATACGCAGAACGGATTCCTTTTATCATCGTCACCATCACCAACAATACAGCCGGAGGACAACCCGTCTCCATGCAAAACTTGTACGAAATACGTGCCATTGCCGACAAATATGGCAAACCCGTACTTTTCGACTCTGCACGTTTTGCCGAGAACGCCTACTTCATCAAAATGCGCGAAGAAGGTTACCGAGACAAAACTATCAAAGAAATCACACGGGAAATGTTCTCTCTTGCCGATGGCATGACAATGAGCGCCAAGAAAGACGGAATCGTCAATATGGGCGGATTTATTGCCACGCGGCGTGCAGACTGGTATGAAGGTGCAAAAGGTTTCTGTGTACAATACGAAGGCTATCTCACCTACGGAGGCATGAACGGACGGGATATGAACGCCCTCGCCATCGGACTGGACGAAAACACCGAATTCGACAACCTCGAAACACGTATCAAACAAGTGGAATACCTGGCAAAGAAACTGGATGAATACGGAATCCCTTACCAACGCCCGGCCGGAGGACACGCCATCTTCATTGATGCGCCTAAAGTGCTGACACATGTTCCTCGAGAAGAATTCCCGGCGCAGACGCTAACCATAGAACTTTACCTGGAAGCCGGTATCCGTGGATGCGAAATCGGCTATATCCTTGCCGACCGTGATCCGGTGACCCATGAAAACCGCTTCAACGGTCTTGACCTACTCCGCCTCGCCATTCCCCGCAGAGTATATACCGACAATCACATGAATGTAATAGCTGCCGCCCTCAAAAATGTATATGAACGCAGAGAAAGCATCACTCATGGAGTACGTATCGCCTGGGAAGCTCCCTTAATGAGACACTTCACAGTCCAATTGGAAAGATTATAAACTTGGAGAATATTTGTTCGCGTAAAACAAAAGTGTTCTCCAAGTGTTTATGTTATAATCGAACTTAATACGTAAAAATTATGGCAGAAGATCATAAATTAATAGACAACGAAGAAAAACATCGGTATGAGTTTCAGATCGATGGCAAAATAGCTGAAATAGACTATATCAAATCAAACAATGGAGAAATATACCTTGTACATACCGAAGTACCCGCTTCATTAGGCGGCAAGGGAGTAGGCTCACAACTTGCAGAAAAAGCATTGGCAGACATCGAGCGACAAGGTCTACGCTTGGTACCGCTTTGCCCGTTTGTAGCCGGTTACATTCACAAACATCCGGAATGGAAGCGAATTGTAATGCGTGGTATTCATATTAAATAAATACATATATGGGAAAAAAAATTGAATATACCAATGGTGAACTGACCATTGTGTGGCAGCCTGAATTATGTCAGCATGCCGGAATATGTGTAAAGATGCTACCCAATGTTTATCATCCAAAAGAAAGACCCTGGGTACAAATCGAAAATGCGACAACAGAAGAATTAATTGCACAAATCGGCAAATGTCCGTCAGGAGCATTGAGCTATCGACTTAATAAAAAAGAGAAATAACACACCGAGAAAAGAGCTTCACACACTTCTTCATTCGTTCAATTCAATGTCCACGTCAATACAAAGTCCGGACAGATACGATAACCGACAGAATAAAGTTCTTGCTGCTCCGTAGCCAACTCCTGAACCTGAAACGTCCCCTCCGCTTGAGGAATAAAATGCGTCAACCGGAGTTTACGAAGATCAGCATCCGCATTTTCCATCCGCTTGAAAACAGCTTCCTTTGCCGACCAATGCAATAACAGCCCCCAGGTTATATCTCCCAGATAAGATTCTACTTGCTCGTCAGGACGGATATAACGGTCGGATACCTTGTGAACCCGTTGAGCATATTGTTCAATGTCAATGCCTACCGGAACCGAAGAAGCAAGCATCACCGCCACATAACCTTTCGTATGAGAAATACTGATAAAAAAAGAATGATCTGTGAGATAAGGTTTCCCCTCCGAAGAATAACCGATTTCCTTATCCTCCTGCAACATGGAATACAACAGAACACGAACCGACAACCATTCCATCTTACGACGTTCGGAGACAAAGCGATTCAATTCCTGCTCACAGAAAGCTCTTCGCGCACCGGGCAAAAGAAGCAATAAAGCATCCAAAGACTCTTCCATCTTCCAGACAGCCCACTGTATGCCATTCGTCTTATACTGCAGAAACAACGCCATCTTCCACTTCCTTCGGCAGAATTGTGAACTTAACTTTCAATATACGGCGACTATCCATTTCGAGCACTTCAAACTCATAATTGTGATACGTCACTTTCTCATGCAGCACCGGGAATTCACCTTTAATTTCGAGCAACATACCTGCCAATGTATCTGCATCACCCACCACCTTTTCAAATTCGTCTTCGTCTACTTTTGCAATCTTATAGAAATCCGTCAACTGCGTTTTCGCTTCAAATATCCAAGTATGGTCATTCAAAACAACGTATGTACGCTCTTCATCATCGTATTCGTCGTGAATTTCCCCTACAATCTCTTCGATAATATCCTCCATCGTTACCAGTCCGGAAGTTCCTCCAAACTCATCCACAACGATAGCAATATGAATCTTATTCGCCTGGAAGTCACGTAGCAAATCATCAATCATCTTCGTCTCCGGCACAAAATAAGCCGGGCGAATCAATGACTGCCAACGGAAATTATCCCCCTTATTGACATGAGGCAGAAGATCTTTAATATACAGCACCCCCTTGATATTATCCCGTGAACCGGAATAGATAGGAATACGTGAATAAGCATTTTCAATGATACACAGCATCACCTCCTTGAAAGACGTACGGATATCCAAATCGACCATATCCAGGCGTGATGTCATCACCTCCTTCACGGTTTCCCCACCGAAACGGATAATGCCCTCCAGAATATTATTCTCTTCAGAAAGCTCCGCTTTATCCGTCAGTTCCAACGCGTGCGACAGTTCATCCACAGAAATATTGTGACTCTTCTTAGCAAAATGCTTATTCAGAAAAATTGTCGAACGCACAAGCACAGTAGCTATCGGACGGAATACCTTCTCCAGAAAGTAAATTCCCGGTGCCGAAAAACGGCAAAAGGCTAATGTTTTCTGTGCCGAATAGATCTTTGGCATAATTTCACCGAACAACAACAGCAGGAAAGTCAGGATGACGGTCAGTATCAGGAACTCTGCCAATGGAGAATGGAAGACAAACACATTCATAAAGAAGAAGTTGCAGAGCATGATAATGGTCACATTCACAAAATTGTTCGTAATCAATATCGTTGCCAAGAGGCGTTCTGAATCACCCAACAGGGCACTTATTTTTTCATCGGAAGGATGATTGTGTTCATCAATATCATTCCGGTCGGAAGGAGTAAGTGAGAAAAAAGCTATTTCGGAAGCCGAAGCAAAGCCGGAAGCAAGCAGGAGCACACCTGCCAGCACTATGGCAATAATAGCAGAGATAGAAGGAGTGTTTACGGTAATACCGTTGAAAATGTCAGCCAACTGGCTTAAATAACCATCTGAGTCCAAAGAGTTTATATTTTAGTTAAACAAAAGATAATGTGCCAATGAGTTAGAAAAAATCGATTGGCACACTATCACATTATTTAGAACGGCAAATCATCTGCCGGATTATCTTGTACAGGTTGCGCCTGCGACTGCTGCGTTTGTTGCGGCTGGCCGGCAACCGGTTGTTGCTGCTGTCCCGTAGCAGGCTGTCCGGAAGCAGAAGCTCCCGCACCCGGATTGGCTCCTTTCGGAGACAACATTTCCATATTATCCACATAAATTTCAGTGATATAGCGCATAGCACCCGACTGGTCGCTGTAAGAACGCGTTCTTATCTTCCCTTCCAGATATAGTTTGTCACCTTTGTGCACATATTTATCTACAATCTCCGCCAAACGGTTAGATGCAACGATATTATGCCATTCTGTTCTTTCGGGAATCTGGGTTCCATTAGCCAACGTATATCCACGATCCGTCGTAGCCAATGGGAAAGTTGCCACTGCCGAACCTGTATCGAAGTATTTCACCCGAGGATCTTGTCCTACGTTTCCTATCAATATCACTCTATTTACTGACATATCTGTATCAAGTTTATGATTCTTTAAATTAAATCCGCTGCCAAAATTAAACAGAATAACAATAGGATGCAAGAATTTTAAGTATTAAAGTTTTAAGTATTAGGCTGTGCCATAAACTGGATGGTTAATACTTAATACCTAATACTTAATACTTGATTAAGTTTTGTACCAGCTTTGAAATAGCGTACTGCTCCAGTTCCTCTACTTTTATTTTCTGGAAATTACCGAAAGAAGTCAAATTTTCAGAGATTGTTACTTCATACAGATTAGCATAAATCACCCGGTGAGACAACACATGCTTCACTTCCCTGCAAACAGAACGCACCACCGGCACTTCCCCCGACGCAAAGAATGCACGGAATTCCGGCAAAGCAAGAAACTCTTCCTCCGAAAGAGCCGTCGGAGTTTCTATCAATGGCAATTCGAACAAATTCTTCCAAATATCATTTCCTGTTCGTTTATTTATAAAGGTATACGCGCCCGCACGTACATAAATATAATTGAAGTAACGGTTGGTAGTCTTTGTTTTGTGCTGTTTCACCGGAAGCTTTGTCACCAACCCCTTCGAAAGTGCCGAACAACCGCCTGCCAACGGACAGAACAAACAGTTGGGCGACTGCGGAGTACACTGAATTGCTCCGAAATCCATTATCCCCTGATTATAAACAGCCGGATGCTTTTTATCCAACATCTCGTCTGCCAATGCTGCAAAAAGTTTCTTTCCCTCCGTCGAATCAATCGGAGTATCTATACCGAAATAACGTGAAAGCACCCGATACACATTGCCATCCACCACCGCATAGGGCATGCCGTAAGCAAACGAACAGATAGCCGCCGCCGTGTACTCCCCCACTCCTTTCAGAGCCAGCACTTCCGGATATGTTTTCGGGAAAACACCATTCATGCTTTTGGCGGCGGCATGAAGATTGCGGGCACGCGAATAATACCCCAACCCCTGCCAATACTTCATCACCTCATCCTCATCCGCAGCGGCCAAAGTCTGTACATCGGGAAAACGCTTGATAAAGCGAAGAAAATAATCATACCCCTGCGCCACCCGCGTCTGTTGAAGAATAATCTCCGAAATCCAGATCAAATACGGATCGGCAGACTCCCTCCAAGGCAATTCACGTTTATTCTCTTCATACCACTCTACAATCGTTTTCGTAAACTCGTTCATATCCTCTCTACTAATGTATTATCTAACATTTATCTTGTATATCCTACTCAAAAGGCACACAAAAGTAACTCTTTTAGCTCTAAGAAAACCCTATGCCACTATTTTTTTAGAAAAATGTGCAGAATATATTTTTTTAGGAGCTTAAAAAGCTATATATTTGCAGTCCAAAAAATTAGCAATAACATAGTAATAATATTTTTTTTAAGGAAAAATGACTAAAGCAGATATTGTAAACGAGATTACAAAGAAAACTGGGATTGACAAGCAGACAGTTCTTACAACAGTTGAAGCATTTATGGATGCAGTAAAGGATTCGCTGTCTAATGATGAGAATGTATACCTGCGTGGGTTTGGTAGTTTCGTAGTAAAGAAAAGAGCACAGAAGACTGCTCGCAACATTTCTAAAAATACTACGATTATTATTCCGGAGCACAACATTCCGGCTTTCAAACCGGCTAAGACATTTACAATTTCAGTAAAGAAATAATAAACAAGAGTATTAACCCATAAAATGTGAAGCTATGCCAAGCGGAAAAAAGAAAAAAAGACATAAAATGTCTACGCACAAGCGTAAAAAAAGACTAAGAAAGAACAGACATAAAAGCAAAAAATAATTTTTAAGTCTGGATCACACAGAAATAAAGAACAAACTTGCGAAGCCAATGTCTTTCAAGTTTGTTCTTTGTTTAAGTAGCTAACCCAAAATGAACATTTTGTAAAAAAAGTTGTTCATATAAATGAGATTCAATCAATAATAAGGAAACAAACAGTGACAAGTGAACTAGTAGTTGACGTACAGCCCAAAGAGGTCTCCATCGCCCTTCTCGAAGATAAGAGCCTGGTGGAACTTCAAAGCGAAGGAAGAAATATTTCTTTCTCTGTGGGCAATATGTATTTGGGACGTATCAAGAAATTGATGCCCGGACTCAATGCATGCTTTGTAGACGTCGGTTACGAGAAAGACGCTTTCCTTCATTATCTGGACTTGGGTCCTCAATTTAACTCACTCGAAAAGTTTGTAAAGCAGACTTTAAGCGACAAAAAGAAGCTGACCTCCATCAGCAAAGCAACCCTGCTTCCCGACCTTGACAAGGATGGAACTGTATCCAACACACTCAAGGTAGGACAAGAAGTAGTGGTGCAAATCGTTAAGGAACCGATCTCCACTAAGGGGCCGCGACTGACGTCCGAAATTTCGTTTGCCGGACGCTATCTCGTACTGATCCCTTTCAATGATAAGGTTTCGGTATCGCAAAAAATTAAATCGAGCGAAGAACGCGCCCGCCTGAAACAGCTGCTGATGAGCATCAAGCCGAAAAACTTCGGTGTCATTGTCCGCACGGTAGCCGAAGGCAAACGCGTAGCCGAACTCGACGGAGAGCTTAAAGTCTTGGTTAAGCATTGGGAAGATGCGATGGTAAAAGTACAAAAAGCCACCAAGTACCCGACGTTGATTTATGAAGAAACCAGCCGCGCCGTAGGTTTGTTGCGCGACCTCTTCAACCCATCATTTGAGAATATTCACGTCAACGACGAGGCTGTGTACAATGAAATTAAAGATTACGTATCACTGATTGCGCCCGACCGGGCTAATATCGTGAAACTGTACAAAGGCCAACTTCCCATTTACGACAATTTCGGTATCACCAAGCAGATTAAATCATCGTTTGGTAAAACAATCTCTTACAAGAGTGGTGCCTATCTGATTATTGAGCACACTGAGGCGCTTCACGTAGTAGACGTGAACAGCGGCAACCGCACCAAGAATGCCAACGGGCAGGAAGGTAACGCACTCGAAGTAAATCTGGGAGCCGCCGACGAGCTGGCCCGCCAACTGCGATTAAGAGATATGGGTGGTATCATTGTCGTCGACTTCATTGATATGAATGAAGCCGAAAACCGTCAAAAGCTTTATGAACGAATGTGTGCCAATATGCAGAAAGACAGGGCACGGCATAATATTCTGCCGCTTAGCAAATTCGGGCTAATGCAGATTACACGCCAACGTGTGCGTCCGGCAATGGACGTCAACACGACCGAAATCTGTCCTACTTGCTTCGGCAAAGGCACCATCAAATCGTCCATTCTCTTTACGGACACTTTGGAGAGTAAAATTGATTACCTGGTCAATAAACTGAAGGTTAAGAAATTCTCGTTACACGTCCATCCGTATGTTGCCGCCTACATCAATCAGGGACTCGTTTCCCTGAAACGGAAGTGGCAAATGAAATATGGATTCGGTATTAAGATTATTCCAAGTCAGAAACTCGCATTCCTGCAATATGTGTTCTATGATACACATGGAGAGGAAATCGATATGAAGGAAGAAATCGAAATCAAATAGACAGAAAAGGCGGCTCGTTAGGTACGGGTCGCCTTTTTGTTTATTCTATTTTTCTTCAACTTCAACTATCCATTTCTCAATATTCCGCATCTTAGCACTAAAGTTTACGCCAATCTTAAAGAGTTTACGACTGTCGCGGTCGAACGGTTGTGCATAGTGCCCTGCACTTGTATGATACTCCGCCTTGACATAGAACGAACTTGAAAACAATGAAGAGGACATTCTGATAATGCAATTCCTGATCGCTAATACCACAGATTATCAACATATTGGTTTCGCATCGAGATGTCATCCAAATTATTCAAATCACTGAATACACTGATCTTACCAAATTTAGTTACTCCTGTCAGCATACCGAATTTAATATATCCATCCTTTGTTTTTCAACTAAAGAAAACGCAAAACTTTATATGAAAGTTTCTACGACATAAAACAGAGGTCACTTCTAACCATGAACGTAATCGACCTCCTCGGCTTCTTTATGGTTATACCCTAAATGCTTATCAGATTCGTCACTCAAGATTAAAGAATTCTCTGATTATGATAAGGATATAATTACATATCACAAAGACAGACAAAGCTAACTACATTTATCCAATTTTGGTTATCTTTGTACAATCTCTAAAACAGAGAAATATTGAAATCATATAACAGAAAATTATATTTTAGCCATGTATACGCCTCCTTTCACTATATCTTCTCATGCTATTCATCTCATAGCCAATATATCCGCACAAGTGGAGCGATATGCTATCCGTATGGAACAAGAAGATTCTCTGTTGTTACGAAAGATCAATCGGATAAAAACGATTCAAGGCTCACTTGCTATAGAAGGAAATACATTGTCGGAAAGCCAAATTACAGATATTATTGAGGGAAGACACATCGTTGCCCCTATTCGTGAGATACAGGAAGTGCGAAATGCCATTAAAACATATAACTTATATCACACTTTCAATCCATATTCAGTGGATGATTTACTGAAAGCTCACCAAGTGATGATGGAAGCATTAGTAGATAATGCCGGACGTTTCCGCCAAGGAGGAGTTGGAGTATTTGCTGGCAAACAACTGATTCACATGGCTCCGCCTGCCGACCGTGTACCTTATCTTATCAATGATTTATTTGAATGGTTACAGCAATCGGACGATCATCTACTGATAAAAAGCTGCGTATTTCATTACGAATTTGAATTTATTCACCCATTTAGTGATGGAAATGGAAGAATAGGACGATTGTGGCAATCACTCATATTAGGTAAACTTCATCCTATATTCGAACATTTACCTGTAGAAAATATGGTATTTGCCAATCAACAAGCATATTATAATGCCATAAATAAGAGTACTGAAGCAGTAGATAGCGGAATATTTATTGATTTCATGCTACAGGAAATCTATGAGACTCTTAAAAAGCGCCAAGGAGAACCTGTTATACCGACAAAGAATGTCGGTATAAATGTCGGTATAAATGTCGGTATAAACGAGCTAAAAGTTGTGGAACTTTTAAGAAAGAACAATCAAACTACAGCTAAAGAAGCAGCCGAGTTTTTAGAAATCAGCATTCGACATAGTGAACGCCTATTCACTTCACTTAAACAGAATGGAGTTATTCAACGAATAGGGTCTAACAAAACTGGCTATTGGAAAATTAATGAAGATGTTCTCATTTAATTAAATGCTTTTCATACTTTTGCGAAAAATTAAACCAACAAACAAGTTTGATTTATCAATTAAAAACCGTAAAAAAATAAAAGAAGAAAAAGCAGTCACAGATGACTACATTATCAATGGTTTCAAACCATTCTCCCAGTTTGCAATGAAATATTTTCCGTGTCCTTCGAACGTTACCACATCCAGAAAAAGAATGCGTGACAAGATTGACCAAGACCTATCACGCATTTTCGCCCTGAAGTCTGCCGGATACACCGAACACATCACCTACCTGACACCGAAAATGCAGGAGATCATCATGCAATGCTGGGGACCTCCGAAAATTGTAGTACCCGTCCACCCAAATGGTCCCGAAGAAATGAAACATTAATCTTCAAAAAATGGAAGATCGAACTATATATTTTTAAATATATGTTTTATTATTTATATATTTATAATAATCAGGGTTGTGTTTCAAGGGGGCTTTTTTAGGCAGCTGTAACCGTCTGCCAGATAGCGAGTTATCTACTTCAGGAGACTGTTCCACTATGCGTTCGGCAAAAAGACGCTTTTTTACCCCCCTAAATGGAGGCTCCAAACCTATGAGAAAGAGCCTCCGTTTGATACATTCAAAGCCTCTGTTTCAGGCAAACAGAACCTCTGTTTTTGTCTTCAGTTCTTTCTATCGAGTCCGTAATACGGATGAAATGAACAGATTGAAGCCTTCACGTAGCAATTTAGAACCGAAACCATAAGAACGTATACCAAAGAGGGGAAAATGAAAAATCACCCCTACCACAGCATTGAATGCGGTAAGGATGATTTCATAAACTCAAAGTTTTTCTATTGGCCTCTTCTTTTTTTATTTAACCTCGAATGCAGCGTCAATCAATGCTTTCAAGTTCAGATAATGACTTTTGTATATTCCGCTAGAAGCATTTGCAGCATTGGTCAATTCTCTTCTAAGATCAGTCAACTGTCCGCGTGCTATTGTCGGTGCTTCGGAGGGAGAATCAGACATATAGGCAAAAAGTGCGGCATTCGTTCCGGAGTTTTTCGGTTTTTCGAGCATTACAACCAATGAATTGACATAAGTTTTCTGCAAACCACGTTGAGCGAGGTCGGGTCTTTTACCTCCCCTAAGGTCGCTCCAGATACTTTTCTTCAAGTCGAGGAACATCTCATTGGCAGTATAGGCTTTGTTTCCGTTCATCAACTCATTAGCAGTCATCTTATCAATCGTACGACTACTAATCAGCTGTTTCAGAATATTACTTTGTATACGAAAAACCTGATTGAATGTGTTTGCTCTGGTTTTCTCTGTCAGCTTGTTGTCCATCAGCCAAGTGGGCGTAGTGAACAGTTCCTTGTTCAAGAATGCCACTGCTTTCTTCTGAACATCTTTCGGTACATACATCGCTTTCACCTCAGTCTGCTCCACTGAAATGGGAGTGCTGTAGATACCGCCAACGTTAGTTGCCACATGTCCCATGTACAAATAGAATTGTCCTGTCACGTTACTATATAAAGCACTTGCTTTCCCGTAGCCTTCATTCGGTTCATACGTCCAGTTCATGATTTCGGGCATCACGCGTTTCAGATTCTTGATACCATATGCACTTGCCAGCATCGCATCATCTCCCAAGTCTTCATTCTGGTTACGGGGATCGTCTCTATCACTTTCCGTGCCGAATGTATAACGTTTATCCTCTTTCAGTTTGCTGATAATCCATTTATTCATATGCGGAATTTCAGCCTCTGCCGTTTCAAATTCGGGTAACCAGCGGTAGCCCCATTCAATGGCCCATTTATCGTACATGCCGATACGAGGGAAGATGCCGGTACGCGAAATGCTATCCTCCGGTTGGGCTACGTAGTTAAAGCGTGCATAGTCCATGATAGATGGAGTATGTCCGTTGGCTTCCACCCAAGCTTTGTCTCTCAATTTTTCTACGGGAACGGTAGCGGAAGAGCCGAAGTTATGACGCAATCCTAACGTGTGGCCCACTTCATGCGAAGACACAAAACGAATCAATTCACCCATCAGTTCATCGTCAAACTGTGGTTTGCGGGCTCCCGGATCAATAGCACCAGCCTGCACGATGTACCAGTTGTAGAGCAGACTCATTACATTGTGATACCAATTGATATGTGTTTCAAGAATCTCACCGCTACGAGGGTCGTGCACATGAGGTCCGCTTGCGTTCGGGATATCCGATGGTTTGTATACGATGGCTGAATGACGCGCGTCTTCCAGACTCCAGGTAGGATCGTTTGTCGGAGCTTCTTTACCGATAATAGCATTTTTGAATCCGGCTTTTTCGAAAGCTGCCTGCCAGTCGTTGACTCCTTGAATGAGGTAAGGAACCCACTTTTTAGGAGTGGCCGGATCGATATAAATCACGATCGGATTCTTCGGTTCCACTAATTCTCCACGCAGGTATTTCTCCTTGTCTTCGTCTTTCGGTTCAAGACGCCAACGGGTGATGTTGGCTTTGTATTTCACACCATGGGGATTTTCGTCGAAGTCTTTATAGCCGACAGCGAAATAACCTACTCTACTATCAAACAATCTTGGCTTCATGGGCTCTTTAGGTAACAATAACAGTGAACTGTTCAGTTCGTAAGTCATCGGGCCGGTAGAACTATAATAAGCAGCCATCATTTTCTCAATAGCGCTTCCCATAGGTGATTTCCGTTGGAAAGTACGCACGGTGCGAACTTCGATATTTTGCGGGAAAGCTTTCAAAGTATCGATATAGCTGGCTTCGGCTATCATTGAAGTGGCTCCGATATTATCTTTCATCTTACTGGAGAATGAGAACATTTCATTATCCTTACGGATAAAGTCGGTCATTTCGATAACATAGTTCTTTGTTCCGTTTTCCCTACGGATGGTTTTCAACGGGAAAGTAGCCACAATAGGCTGCACGTTAGAATTCAGCACTGCCTGATAGAGACCAAGCGTATCTGCAGAATGCTCCAGGTAGGAGATCTGACGCACAAACAACTTATTATCGGGTCCAATTTCAAAGCGGATGACCTCATCACTGATATGGTCACCCGGATAGCCAGCTTTACGTTTCTGTTTGTCCACCGGTGCTTTTACGATTCTGTTGACTATCAGGACATCACGACCCAACAAAGAATCAGCTATCTCGAAATAGTATTTTCCCTCTACATTGTGCACCTTGAAGAAACCGTTCATCGTCTTGGCTTTATCGGTGATAACCTTGCCATAGGGTTGCAGAGGATTTTTTTTGCTTTTGCTATAGAGTCGGCTTTCGCTTTATCCACAGCCTCTGTTGTGCCTTTCTTTTTCTTCTTCTTTTTAAAGAGGTCTGTCGACTGTGCTCCGGCAGTTGGAATCAATACTGCCAGAAGCAACAAAAGTGTAGTTCGTTTTCTCATGCAATGTCTTTTAAAATATTAGTTGAAATGCAAAGTTAACAATTCGCATGAGCTAACCAAATGATACTATGCTATTTTTATAAAGCCAGATGATAAATTTCTTTACTATCTTTCTTTGTCAGCTTGACATAATTGCCTACCAATTCGCCTTTATTCCGGTGCAGACTATCTGTAAGGCGGTCAATGTCAGGATTCTCAATGCCAAGTTCTTTGAAGGTCACAGGCAGGCCGATGGAAGTAAAGAAGGATTTCAGGCGGGAAATTCCTTCAAGGGCCACCGCCTTTTTATCGTCAGATTCTGCCACTCCCCACACCCGGATAGCGTATTGGGCTATCTTATCCACATTGTGTTCTGTCATCCATGTCATCCAGGCAGGGAAGATTACGGAAAGTCCGGCGCCATGAGTTACATTGTAAATAGCACTGATTTCATGTTCAAGGAAGTGGGAAGCCCAGTCCTCTTCACAACCTACACCACAGGTTCCGTTATGGGCAATGGTTCCACTCCACATCAGATTGGCACGGGCTCCGTAGTTTTCAGGTTCTTTCATGACGGTGGTTGCTTCTTTGATGATGGCAAGCAGTGTGCCTTCGCACAGACGGTCGCCTATCTCTACATCTTTCGTGTTGGTGAAATAGCGTTCCATGATGTGTGCCATCATATCAGCAATGCCGCAGGCGGTTTGGAAAGGAGGAAGTGTGTAGGTCAGTTCGGGGTTCATTACGGCGAAAACAGGACGCAGTACACCGGGAGCACGGAGGCTTAATTTCTGTAAGCCATCGACTTTCGTGATGACGGTGTTACCGGAACCCTCGCTTCCGGCAGCAGGAATCGTTAACACAACGGCTACTTTCAATGCTTTCGTCACAATGGCTTTTCCGATGTAGAAGTCCCAGAAATCTCCGTCATAAGGAACTCCGGCTGCAATAGCTTTCGCCGTATCAATCACAGAGCCGCCACCAACGGCGAGCATCATATCTACGTTCTCTTTCCGGCAGAGGTCGATTCCTTCATATACTTTCGTGTCTATCGGGTTAGGCTGTACACCGCCCAGCATACAATAGGGAATCCCTGCTTCCTGCAATGATTTCTCAACACGAGCCAATAATCCGCTGCGTATCACAGAGCCACCGCCATAGACAATCATTATTTTGCGTGCGCCATATTTCTGCACTAATGCTCCGGTTTGCGCTTCCGTGTCCCGTCCGAATACAAATTCGGTAGGGCTGTAAAAGATAAAATTATTCATTGTCGCTTTCTTTATAGGTCTTTTTATATAGATCCTTTATAAGTCAGACAAAGTTATAAATTTAAGCAGAATATTTTTCTTTTGATTGTTTAAAGTTTCCTACTTTCATCAGTGCAAGTCCGATAACAATCCAGACCATTTCACGCACCCGGGTAATCAAAGCGGCATAGACACCGTAGGCTCCGGAAAGGGAAAGTCCACCTACGGCAAGGGCAAAGCCGCCTTCACGACCTCCCAGTTGCATGGGCAGGAAAAACAGCAGGTTGGCAAGAAGAGAAGAGAAAGCTGCAATCAGGCAGCAGTCGGCAAAGCTGACGTTAGTGGTCAGCACATTCAGTATCAGCCAGATTTCAAGACAGCTGACTACACGGGCGGTATATTCCAATAAGAGGGCACTATAAAATGTTTGTTTCTTTTGCTGATGGAGAAGTGCGATTTGTTTGTCTATATTCTCCAGTTTCTCTTTATGTGCACTTGCAAAATGAACGACTTTCTTTTTCAGGAAAGGAATACGGCTACCCATGCGGACAAAAGCTACTGCCATCCCATGCCGGTAGCCTTTGATGAAAAGAATAACGATCAGTAGGCAAAAGAGGGTTATAGCTCCCAGGATCATTCCCATCACCCACCCCACCGGGTACAGGCAGACATAAAGCAAGACTGAACTCAACCAAAAGCAAAAGTGGGAAAAGATGTGCATCATCACGTAAAGAATCACGGAAGAGGTGGCGCGTTCGATTCCTATATAGGGTTTCAGTTCCATAATGCGGTATGGCTCACCGCCCATCAGTCCGACGGGAGTCACGTAATTGAGTGCAAATCCCGTCACGGTGAATTTGTAGAGCCGGGCAAATGAAAAGCCGGTTTTACCGCTGCTACGAATTATTATATACCACGATACCGTATTAATCAGGTAGACGAACAGCCACAGCAACAAGACCAAAGGTAAATATATCCCCGCACGTTTCAGATTCATCCAAAGCTCCTGATAATCCATATCGAAAGTGAATATCATAATCAGGACGGCAATAATACCAAAGGCGAGGAATATATTACGATATTTGTTCTTCACTGTTTCTTGTATGACTTAGTACGATTTATTCCAATACGGAGATAGATCTACTTTATATATGCATAATATCTTTCGAAGAATCTTTTGAATGCCGGAATTTTCATCAATACATATTCGAATACCAGCCAGCCGATCAACGCGCAAGAGATACCGAGTAATACATCAATGATATAATGATGGCATGAATAAATGGCTGTTCCCCAAATACCTACCATAATAATAGAGAAAAGGGTAATCACATACCATCTGCATTTACCGATAATGGCGTACACTAATGCAACTACCATATAGGCCGCGTGCAGTGAAGGTACTGCCGCAAAGACGTTTGCATTGCGTCCATAGATCGAATCGAAGATGGTCACTCCGAAGAAAGCATCAAAGCGTCCCAATCCTGCTACATTGCCGGGTGTGTTAAGTATCGGTTCGAAACCGTAGTTGATAGCATACCAGGGCGGAGCTGCCGGATGGATATAATAACCGGCAAAGCCGATCAGGTTGACGAATAAGAATACCAATGCAAAGCGAAGGTAGGTTTTTCTTTCCTTCTTGAAATACAGGCAAAGCCCGAACAGGATAGGAACAGGAACCCAGCAAAGGTAGAAAATTCCGGCAAAGACGTCTGCTATCGGCCAGTTGTGTGCAGCGAAGTATTCGCAAGGGGTAACCAAAAGGCCATTATCCATCACTCCGAAGAGGGACTTTTCGAGATTATACAGTCCGGCTACGTCAATCGGGTTCACTTCGTAGTTGGGGCAAATACGCATCCAGTCATACGAAATTCCAAAAATAGCGAAAGGCAACAGAGCTACCGCCAACTTACGAGTAGGCAATCCGGCAAAAAATAAAACTAAATAGAGTACCGCCATTAACAGGTGCTCGGAACGAAGTCCGATGAAGATACCTGTCAGCAAAAGGAAAAGAGCCATAATGACTGTCACAGTCAGGGCTTCTCTCTTCGACGGCATTTGAATATTCTTTATCATCATAACGTTTTGATTAGACAACTAGACTATTTACTATTGGACTATTTACGATGTACTATTTAGGATGTACGATGTAAATAGTAAATAGTAAATAGTAAATCGTCCAATAGTAAATTAATTCATTCTTTCATCGCTTTGTAGCAATGTCTCACACGTGCAAAAGCCGTGATATTGGCAAACACAGCAACAAAAGCGAGAGGAACAATCATAATCAGAATCGGTTCGAAAGCGGTGATGTCTTTGAAAACGCCACAGAACAAAGCTCCGAGACTGGTCAGCACTACACGCTCCGGACGTTGCATGAATCCTACTTTACATTCGATTCCCAACCCTTCGGCACGAGCACGCACGTAGCTTACCATCAGTGAGCCGATTAACGCTATGAAGGCAATAAGTGCATAGAGGAAATAGTCTTTCATTGACAAATAGTAACAGATACCGAAGAAGGTCATCAATTCACTGTAACGGTCGAGCACTGAATCGTAAAGCGCACCGAACTTGGAACTCATGTTACCCAGGCGAGCTACACGTCCGTCCATCATATCAAACAATCCGGCAAACAAAATCACACCGCCTGCCCAGCCGATAATGGCCAAATCATTTTGACCGCCATAAATGCCGGCATATACAAACATTCCTGCCGCTACTACATTCAGGATAAATCCGGTAGTGGTGATAAAGTTAGGAGTGATCCCTATTTTAATCATTCCGCGTATCAGGGGATTGATAATCTTATAAATCAACTGTTGTAAATAATCTCTGTAATTCATCTGTTTAAATCTGTTTATATCTATTTTTATCTAAATCTTCTGTTTTCTCAATCAGTTCTTTCAATCGATCTTTTCAATCTGTTTTTTCAGTTTCTTTTTC
Organism: Bacteroides sp. D55t1_190419_B8; assembly: GCF_015558905.1. Taxonomy (NCBI): domain Bacteria; kingdom Pseudomonadati; phylum Bacteroidota; class Bacteroidia; order Bacteroidales; family Bacteroidaceae; genus Bacteroides; species Bacteroides sp. D55t1_190419_B8. The sequence goes on along the minus strand of NZ_JADMOU010000009.1, from coordinate 65,339 downwards.
CGAATAAACTTCTTATATCTATATTCCGGTAGACAAAAAAGCGTTGCATATTATAATTCCAGAACAATGCTACGATGATTGCCACTACCACTTTAGGAATAATAAAGAAATCTCCGAAATACAGGCTAAGCGTATCACGTACCCAAGGAATCCTCGCTAATGATTCCGTCAGTGCATACGTGCCCCACGTGTTCAGCCAAACGCTGCAAATCCATACAAGGATAAATTTTACAGCCACATTCGTTTTCTTTCCTTTCGATTTAAAGGTCCATTTATAGTTGATTACACAATTGATGATTCCTCCATAGATAGCCCCCGCCAAGGTGGCATATACGTAGTAGACTTCGAAGAGCCTGACCAGAAGAATCGTAACAAGAAAGTCTGCAATAGTTGCCATTTGAGCAGAAAGCTGCGCCCTCAAGAACATGAAGAAACCACCCTTCTGGGAAATCATCCGTGCAACTCTTTTCAGCCAATCACCCATCTTGCTCCCACTAACAAAATAAAACTATACACTCCCGCCAAAACATCGTCCATCATCACACCAACTCCACCTTTCAGGCTTTCCATACGGCGTATGCCCAACGGCTTGGCTATATCAAAGATACGGAACAAGGCAAAAGCCGCAATCACGTACCAGAACCAACAGTCGTCATTGGGGACAGCCAATAACGGTATCCACACTCCTACCATCTCGTCCACTACCACGCGCGAAGGATCTTCCCCCCAATAAGTTTCCAACTTATCGGCAGCCCAAATACCAGCGAATGTAAATACAATCACCAAAACGGCGGTCAGCCATAATACAACAGGGAAAGGAAGAAGGAAATAAAATGCAATCCAAATGATAGAAGCCAGTAACGCCCCAGCCGTGCCGGGAGCAAAAGGAGAAAAACCGGAGCCAAAGCCCGTGCCTATAAAAACAGGTAGAAAGGGAGGACGCTTCATTTATTACTTATTACTAATTACAAACTACGAGTCGGTTGTGCCATAAGTTCCCAAACGTGATCGGGAATTTGTACAATACAAAAGTAAAAGTTGAGGTTGAGCATCCACCAGTCTTTATAGGATGGTAAATCTCAATCTCAACTTATTATTCGGGGTTACTGATTAAGCTAAATAATCAGGTTCTTTTTCACCAATCATGTTACGCAATGTCTGTTTTACCATTCTCCATTGTGTAAACAAGTCGTGTTCGGGCTGATGTTCGAAATCGTGCATCGGGCTCTTGCAGAAGAATGACAACCAAGTCTGGATGCCGCACATGCCTGCACGCATAGCCAAGTCACTGAACAACACAAGGTCAAGAGCGATAGGAGCTGCAAGGATAGAGTCGCGGCAAAGGAAGTTCACCTTGATTTCCATCGGATAACCCATCCATCCGAAGATGTCGATGTTGTCCCATGCTTCTTTGTTGTCTTTGCGAGGAGGATAGTAGTTGATACGTACTTTATGATAAACATCTCCATAGAGATCCGGGAATTTTTCGGGTTCAAAGATCGTATCGATTACAGACAGCTTGCTGACTTCTTTCGTCTTGAAGTTATCCGGATCATCGAGTACTTCACCGTCACGGTTACCGAGGATATTGGTAGAGAACCAACCGTTCACACCCAGCATACGGGTTTTGAACATCGGAGCTAATACAGTTTTCATCAGTGTCTGACCACTCTTGAAGTCTTTACCGGAGATAGGTACATTCTTTTGTTTAGAGAATTCCCACATAGCAGGAGTATCTACACATAAGTTAGGAGCACCCATTACGAACGGAGCGTCTTCTGCAATCGCAGCATACGCATAACACATACTCGGAGAAATCACTTCTGTGTTGTTTTCCTTCATTGCTTTCTCTAAAGCAGCGAGTGACATGTGTTCGTCAGACAACGGAATGTAGATTTCAGTACTTGCAGCCCAAAGCACAACGACACGTTCGCAGTTGTTAGCTGCCTTGAAGTCGCGGATATCCTGACGAAGTTGTTCTACCATTTCCCAACGGGTAGCAGCTTTCTTAACGTGCGTACCGTTCAGACGTTTTGCCCAGTTATGATCGAAAGCAGCCGGCATCGGCTTGATAGCTTCCAACTCTTCTTTCACTCCGTTCAGGTCTTTTTCTTTCAAAACCTCGGCGTACATAGCAGCTTCGTATGCGTTGTCCGGGAAAATATCCCATCCTCCGAAAACAATGTCTTCCAAATTCGTCAAAGGCACAACGTCCTTGATGAGTTTTTCTTCGTTGTTCTCCATGCGCATTGTGGCTAACTGTGTAATAGATCCTATCGGTTTTGCCAGTCCCTTACGAGAGGCTAGTGTACCTACAATCATCGTGGTAGCTACCGCACCACCCACTCCGACTACCAGTACGCCAAGACGCCCGGTAGCGGGTTTAATTTCTTGTTTCATTTCTATTCTATTAAAATTAAACTAAAATTGATGCAAAAATAAGATTAATTAATTACTAATACGGTCTTTATTTGTCATATAAACATTGCAATTAGCAGGATTTAACTTTTAAAAGGTCATGTGGAGACTTATTCTCAAGCCGGATTTGTCAATCCCGGGAGAATCACGATAAGTGAGCCTCCAGACATAGTCTAAACGTAACACCTTGAAAATGTTTTCGATACCGACACCCGCCTCCACGTAAGGTGTTTTTCCCATTGTTTGTGTGTGTTCTATCGGAAAAGCGAACAAACCGTCACTCAAAGCAGGGTTGTTTTTATCGCTCAAATGTCCATATAGACCCCGACAGGAAACTATTTCCCTCCATTTAAGTTTTTTCAACAACGGGACGCGGTTGAACAGCCATCCGTTGAGGAAATAAGTAACATCCCACGAGAAATATTCATCGTTCATAAACTCCATCGCATTCATCAACGAGTAGGATTCGGGTTGGATGGTATAAGAAAGGTTGGCATTAGGCATGATTAGCAACGGAAAAGGAACTTTGTCCCACACTTTTCCGGCTTTCAGGATAATGTCTGTATAGCCGAATGCGGAAAACCAGAAGCGTTTCTGAATACCGGCCTCGGTATGATTGTAGGTATAATCACTACCCAACACGTCTTTTCCGGCAAAGGTATGCGACAGGGTAAACACCGGTGCATCCAACGATACAGGGAAACGGTTCCATTGAGTCTGGAAGAATTTCTCGTTCGGAGCATAACGCAGTTTCAACTCTGCCGCAGTGATAGAGAAATCTTTGACCGGAGTGTACGCATCTCCTTCTTTTTTTAAGAAAGGAATCAGATAGGAGGACTCATCTTTTCGTGTACGTGCCGTCAACTGGAAAGAAAAACCGGAATAAAACTCATTGGTATAGGTCATCTCTGCTTGCCGGAAGTAGCCGATACGGTCGTCTTTCTCACGTTTCAAAGCCAGAAACACGTTGTCTTTACTTGTATACAGGTAGTTTTGCCCGTACTGGTTTACATCGGATTCGTAACGCAATTTCAGAGAATGGATCGGAAATTCATTAGCATATTCTTTTTTCTTCTTGAATGAATATTCCAGTTCCGCCAATCCTTTCACTCTTTCATCTTTAAAACCGTAGGCCACATATCCTTTGCCAAACAGGTGCGGATTGAGCCAGGCGGTTGTCATACCTCCGGCACGAATGCGGGGACCCTCCAATGTATTACCGCTGATGGTGGCATTCATCGGGCCGATATAAAAAAGAGGGGCTTCTTTAGAGGTAGGGATATATCCCGTAAAGAGAATGGAAAGCACTTTTTCGGTCCAGTAATATACCGGATAGCTGCGTAATTGCGTCATCAGGCGGTCTACCGAGTTTTCCTGTTGGGAGATAGCGGCTTGCGGGCGGTTCTCCGCCCAGAATGTTTCGGGACGAGACAGGGCTTCGGTTTCTTCAATAATGCGTTCGGGCTTGGTGAAAGCTTTGCCAGCTTCAGCAGTCGGGATAAAGGTGTAGTTGCTGTAATCTGCCACACGGCGGGCAAAAATACCGTCCTGCCCTTCGGTCAGTTTAAACTCAACAGTGATGCTTTCGTGGTCGAGCAAGCGTGTACCATCTTCGGCACGCTTGAATTCCTGCTCAAGCAACATATAATCCACAAAGTTCAGGTTTATCCTTTTGGGGAAATTAAATACGGCACGTTTGACAAAATAAGTAGAGTCGAGCACCACATACAGATGTCCGTTGAAACCGAAAGACTCGGAATTGAATGGTGTAAAAGCAAGGTCTACACAGGGTTCTCCGGCAATCTGTAAAGTATCCATCAGGTAATATTTATAGAAACCTGTGCCGATACGAGACAAAGGACTGACAAACTTGTTCGTGAACAGGGAGATATTATTTTCATAAATGTCTACGTCTTTAAAGACTTCATTGATGGCAGCCTGCATTCCTTGTTTGGAGAGAAACTCATCGACCCCGGCCTGTTTACGCCCTTTCACCCACTGCTTCTCGGAACGGGGAGATTTCCGGTAATAGTCTGTGGCAAGCAGTTCGCGAGCCGATACTGTCAGAATCGGTTTACCGGTGACGGTGGAAGTGTCTACGTATTCGGTAAGGAAATCAAATTTACGATACAGCCATTTCTTCTGTTTCTCTTCATCGAAATTGTTCAATGCGAAAGTGGTCTTTTCATAACGTTCGCGTTGCCAAAAGTCTTTTTCGTAGGGGGAATGGTTGTCACGGCTTTCAATCATGCGGCGCACAAATTCTACGGCCGGATTATCTTTCTTCCGATAGTGCTCGCGTTTGGGTTTTACCACTACTTCACCGAGGGCATATTCGGTAGGCGAAAGCGCCACTTTATACGATGCGTTATGGGCAGGACGAATGGAATGGATATAGTCATTATAACCGATTACAGAGATAACAAGCACTGCTTCGGAACGGTTGGTTTTGAAGTAGAAACGTCCGTCGCTTCCGGTAGTAGTTCCTTCTGTCGTGTCTTTTAAGCGTACAGATGCATAAGGCAGAGGTTCTTTCGTCAGAGAATCAGTCACCACACCTTGCACCACATACTGCGCACTTAGCGGAATACTGATAGCCAATAAAAGAAAGAGCGTCAATGTGCCTTTTTTCATTAATCTCATACCTTAAATCCTATTGAATTGAGCGGGGCAAAGGTATGAGTGATTTTAAGACAAAAAAAGGTCTATTTGATGGAAGAAATGTTCTTATTTGACACAATTAGGGGAAAATAATGCGGAACCGGGTCAGGCCATCGGCGTAGGTTCGCAAAGAGAATGTGCATCCGTGACGCATCAGGACTTCACGAATAAAGATAAGCCCGATTCCCTGACCGTTCGGTTTGGTGGAGAAGAAGGGGCTGAACAGTTTAGCTTCTGTTTCCTTGCTGATCCCCTTACCGTTATCTATCACTTCAACAGTGGCGGGAGACATAGTACGGACTATTATTTCTCCATCGGCTTCAATGCTTTCCACCGCATTTTTGATGATGTTTACGAGTACTTGTTCAAACAAAGCGGCATCCAGCATAACGTCTTTCATACTTTCATCTATTTCCATGCGGAGGACAATATGACGGTCATTACACATTCCTTCCATAAAGCGTTTGCAGGTGAAAACCAAATCATTCAGATTGATAGAAGAAAGTGTCGGTTCAGGGATTTTCACAACGTCAGCAAAACGGGTAATGAAACGACTCATCGAGAAACAACGGTCGGTACACACACGCATCACGTCGCAGATGTCGTCCATACCTTCTTCACAGGAAAGGGCTTGTTCTACCGTATCCAGTGTAGAAGTGATGCCGGCAGTTGTGTTGTTCACTTCGTGAGCAATCATGCGGATCACTTTCTCATAGGCTTTCTTTTCCGCTTTCATCACTTCGTCAGTAAGGGTTTCCACCAAGTAGAAAGGGTGCTGAAATCCACGGTCGATGAAAGAGGAATGAGTGCACCGGTAGATATTCGAGTCGTTCAGACGGACAGTAACCGTCTCTCCTTTCGGAAGGCTGGACAGTTCCACCGCCAACGGAGAATCAATTTCTTTCATCTTCTTGCCTTGTACATCTTCCAGACGAACGCCCAGCATCTTCAAAGCCATCGGATTCAGTTCCGCAAGGTCTTCATCAAGGGAGGTTATGATAACTCCCATCGGAGAAGCCTTAATCAGCAGATCGAGAAAGTTATTCTGCTCACGCAGACGGAGACGTTCATTCTTGAGCTGTTCCATCATACGGTTGAATATATTCACCACACGGTCGGCTTCATATTGTCCTACAGGACTAAGACGGCTACTGAAATCCTGCTCACGCAGCAGTTCCATACCGCTTCCGATGGTATTCAACGGTTTCACTATCTTACGATAGAAGAATGTCAGATAAAGCAGGATAAAAAGCACCAGCCCCTCTCCTATGTAGAAAAAGAGCGCGTTTATCTGACTGGAGAGATAGAGCAATATACTGCCCAATGCCAGCAACAGAATGACAAGTATGTAAAAAAGTCCTTTTATACGCACGTTTATCTGTAATTAACAGTTTGTTTTTATACTGTAATATTATATTTTTCGAGGCGTCGGTAAAGGGCGGCACGACTGATGCCTAATGCCGTAGCTACCTGACTAAGATTTCCTTTGCAGCGTTCCAAAGCCTGAAGAATGGTCTGACGTTCTATTTCGTCTAAAGTCATTCCGGCCAGTGCTGCGCCTTCGGCTACTTTTGCATCATCGTGACGGATGTACTGGGCGTCAAAATCGGAAGCATCGAGAAGCGGTTTGCCACTTACCAAAATAGTGCGTTCCACCAAATTCTTCAATTCACGGATATTCCCCGGATAAGGCAAACGGCTCAAGAATTGCAGGGCATCGGCAGAAAACTCCGTACGGGGCAATCCATTGGTTACAGCCTGGCGGTCAGCAAAATGACGTGCCAGCAAAGGAATATCCTCACGACGTTCGCGCAGAGCCGGCAGTTTCACCGTTATCAGATTGATACGGTAGAACAGGTCTTCACGGAAAGTACGCTCGCCCACCATCTTACGCAAATCGGCATTGGTGGCTGATACCACCCGAATATCCGTCTTGCGGGCGCGGCTGTCACCAAGCACTTCAAATGTTTGATCCTGCAATACGCGTAACAACTTCACCTGGCACGAAAGATCAAGATCACCGATCTCATCCAGAAAAATCGTTCCTTTGTTTGCCATCTCGAAACGTCCGATACGATCTGCGGAAGCATCGGTAAAAGCTCCTTTCTTGTGCCCGAACATCTCACTTTCAAACAGGCTTTGGGAAATTCCTCCGAGATTCACTTTCACAAAAGGATATTTGGCACGCTGACTGTTGATATGAATGGCTTCGGCTATCAGCTCCTTACCTGTTCCGCTTTCTCCTGTTATCAATACAGAAGCATTGGTCTTTGCTATGCGGGCAATGGTATTCAACACATCCATCAATCCCTGGCTACGCCCGATGATGTGGCTGCGGTCGAAAGACTCGCTCTGTTCCTGGGTTGTCTCCTGTGAGGTGGCGGAAAGTTCGAGTGCCGTTTCGATGCGTTGTAACAAGGCGGCATTATTCCATGGCTTCGTAATGAAATCAAAGGCTCCTGCCTGCATTCCTTGCACGGCAAGTTGGATACTTCCCCAAGCGGTCATTAAAATCACCGGTACTTCGGGACGGAATATTTTTACTTGTTTGAGCAGGGTTAAACCTTCCTCACCCGTTGTGGAAAGAGTGAAGTTCATATCCATCAGAATCAAATCCGGTGCTACGGAACGTACTACTTCCATTGCTTCCCGCGGACCGGGAACGGTCTGTGCTTCGTATCCTGCCCGTTTCAACATGAAGCTAAGCGAAGAACGCACTGCGCTGTCGTCGTCAATTATCAGAATCATAGTTTATGTTCTTTTTAATCATAGGTATTGTTTTACTGCTATGACTGTACAAAGCTACAAAAAAATAGCAACCGGCATCACTCTTCTCTTTTTTATTGCCGGATAATTTCATCAAAATCAGCTTCAAGTTCGGAGTTCGAACGAAAATCCCATAGCGTCAGACTGCGAATCTGATAATAGTAATACCAATAATAATAGAGTTCGGAAATATGTTTCTGTCTTGCCTCATCTTTAGAGTTCTGCGCATCATTCAGATCTAAGGTATTGATTTTGCCTATCAGGAAAGTTTCAATACTGGTTTTATAACGTTGCTGTGCAATTGCATCAGCTTCCTTCGCTATGTCCAACTGCTGCGCCTGATTATTAAAATGCTCCACCAACAGAAAGATATCCTGATTGAAGTTGATCTGTTCTTGGCGGATCTTTGAAAGCACTACATCCCGGTTACTCTTGGCTACCCGGACTTTTCCACGACGTTTTCCCCAATCGAGAATCGGAATCTTAACGCCTACCTGAACAATCTGATTATCCTGCAAGTTCCGGTAAACGGCAGGGAAGTTCCGGTTCTCGCCAGTATACCCCACGCTTGCAAATAAATCGACACTACGCAGATTTCCGCGTGCGGTGGCTACTTCATAATCGGCTTCCAACTGGCGACGACGGATATTCTGTGCAAACGAGTTACGTTCCAATGCTTTATTTAAAACCAGATTGTACTCCATCTTCGGACGGTCCACCGCCTCGGGGAGAACAGGATTTAGTATTTCATCTTCACCTACTCCCAAAAAAGCACGGAGCTGGAACATTTTGGCATTGAGGTCACTCTCTGCCTCTGTTAATGCTGCTTTCGCATTCAAGGCGGAAAGTTTGAGCTGTAAGAGTTCATTCTCGGAAATCTGTCCCATTTTACGTTTGGCAAGAGCCACTTCATAAAGGTGATCAGCATTTGTCAGGTTCTGTTTCGCTGTGCCGAGATTTTCTCTTGCCAGCAAGAGATTGAAGTAGTAAGTGATAGCACGCATTGTCACTTCTTCGGTAGCGGTGATAAAAGCAGCTTTTGCTTCGGCATAACGCACCGGTTCAATGCGCCTGTTCCATTTTATATTATTCACTCCAAAGATGGGTTGCGTGAGTTGTAAGGTGACAGGGACGGACATAAAGTGACGGTCACCTCCGGCTCCCAATTGTTTGATATAGTCGAGAGAAGAGGTCAACGAAAGTTTACCACCGGTGAGCCATATGTTCTGATCGATGGAAAGATCACCGGTCAGTCCTAAGGTGTTGTTACGGACGAAGCCGTAAGAGCCGTCCGAATTTTGATAAGAACTATATGATTTATTATAATTGGGCAGAGTTCCGGTCAGGTTGACTTCCGGCAGCAGATCGGCACGAAAAGTGCGATATTCCCAATAGGCTGTTTTCAACTCGTTTAAAGCAACGGCAGCATCCACAGATTGAGCACGTGCCATCGCAATGGCTTCACTTAAGGTGATCTCCCTTTCTTTCTGCGCCGACAATGCCAATGGCAGACAAGCGGCAACAAGAGCAAACAATATACGTTTCTTTTTCATTATGCACAGTATTTTCCTCCAACAGAGGATCAAACGATGTGCCAAAAAAGTAATGTTTTTATTTTCAATAGATTACAGAATAAGAAAAGTGTTCATTTTCGGACACTATGCCCACAAATGAACGTTCGATTATTCGCAGTAGTTAGGAAGGCGCACAGTGAACCGGGTACCTTTACCTACTTCGGAAGTGACGGAGATAACGCCATTCAGCCGTTCGATAATGGTTTGGCAAATACTTAATCCCAAACCCGCTCCTTGTGTGAAGTTATCGACTTTATAGAATCGTTCGAATATATGACGAATACCTTCTTCCGAAATACCTACTCCGGTATCTTCTACAAAGATACGGATGTATCCGGGATCTTCATCATTTTCATAGCCGAAGGTAATGAAACCGCTACTCGTAAACTTAGCAGCGTTATTAATCAGGTTATTCACCACTTGCTGCAAGCGGACGTTGTCCGTTGTCAGATATTTCTTATCGCTTTCGGGCATACGCAACACCAGTTCTACTCCCGGAGGCATATTCAGCCGTTGAGAATCGTGGACGGTCTTTAACAACAAAGACAGGTTATGCTCTGCAAACATAAATTCCATGGTTCCCGATTCGATACGTGACAAATCAAGAATATCATTAATCAAAGCCAGCAACAGACCACAATTCTTATTGATGGTTCCAATAAACTGGGTAATCTCTTCTCCCGTAAAGCCGCTCGTGTCGCTTAACAAATCAGAGAAACCTACAATTGCATTCAACGGAGTCCGAATCTCATGGCTCATGTTTGCAAGGAAGGCTGATTTCAGTTTGTCAGCCTGGAGAGCTTTATCACGCGCCTCTCTCATCTCTTGCTCGGCAGTCTTATATCGTTGGATACTCTGACAAACACCTAATATATTGTACAATGAATCTTGTGTCAGCCCTGTGATTACAGAAGAACGGTATTCCCACCATTCATACTCTCCACTAACATTCCGCTGACGGAAGTTCAGGCGGGTATTTGAATCTTCACCCGTCAATGCCCTATCAAACAGTGGACTAATTTCTTTCAAATCTTCAGGATGGATGGTACGATCCATTTCATCACGGGAAATCGTAGTAACCGTTTCATCATATCCAAGACGTTTCAGGAAACCTTGCGGGAAAATAAAACAGTTTGTTTCCATATCAAACTGCCACGGATAGATGGAACTCTCATCTACTGCCATATCAAAGAAACGCTTCTGCATTTCTTCATTCGAAATATTCCGTGCGGAAAGTGCCATACCGGTAATCGTATTCTTTGAACGGATCGGGACAATCTCCCCCGACACCGGAAAGTATTTATCACTATGCACTTCTTTCATGAAAGCTCCCTGCGGTATCTCCACACTTTCTCCTTTAACAGCTACCTGCTTCAACATGGAATGAAGAATATCCTGACCGTCATAATATATCTTGAAGATGCTGCCTGCCATCATTCCTTCATAAAAACGACCTCCCGACTCATACGGCAAATGAAGCATTTGTAATAAGGAACGATTTGTGAAATGGATGTGCAAATCGGTATCATACGTTATCACACCATCGCGGATGGAATGAAATACATTATCAAACTCATTACGCTGTTCCACAAGTTTGTTCTGCACGAGCAGACGGGTCTGTGCCTGAATCCGTCGTTTGGATTCACGTCGGTTGGCACGCATCAACCACACAATAGAAGCTATCAGCAATGCCAGGATAGACGGATAGAGCAGTATAAAAAGGTATTTATATTTCTCCCAATACGGTTCGTTAACGATGGTTCCGCTAGAGGCTACTTTATCGGGGTCAATATGAAAATAATCCAACTGTTTATAGTCATAGATGAATCCCTGTGTGATTTCTGTCACTCCTATGTCTTGAGGGGATGTACCTTTTAAGACTAAAGCAGCCCTTTGAGCTGCCGATAATGCCGAAGTATAGCTGTCGGCATCATAAGCGCCAAAAACTCCATTGGTCAATCCCACATTCTGGCTCGAAAAGACAGGAGCTTTTGAGTTTTTGCCAACAAATGAAAGGAAAGGCGACCATTTAGGAGCAACTACCAGACGTTCATAACTGTTACGAGGATAACAAATAGCGGCAATAATATGACTCGTTGTATAATTTTGAGTATTATAGACTTTCATTCTATAATCCGGATTATCTTTTTGAAAGATTTTCCACTCTTCTTCAAAATCTTCAAGGCCTTTGTTACTCAAAAAGCTGTTATCTATCACACAGACCACTTCTTTCCGCCGGGGAAATATCTTTTGCGCCTGACGCAATATGACATCAAAATCCGGATTGGCTGTGAACCCGCAAACATTGGGATGAGTAGCAAGCAGCTTCGTATCAGGATACTTAATGCCGAAAAACACGACCGGTATCTGCAAAGGCAACGAATCTCCACAGGCAAAAAGAGTATAGAAAGCTTCATCACTTGCTGTTATAATCAAATCGGTCTGCCTGTCACGGGCACGCTGACAAAAACGACGCATAATTACTTTTTCGGAGTTGAATGCCCAAAAATCGGCATCAAGATACTCCGTTGTTATATTCACCTTCAGGCCACTTTCTTTAAATCCTTTGACCAACCCCTGATTAAGATCACTATGCCAAGGAGTTTGTGAGGTGTATGACTGTATAAACAGGATATTGTATGTACGTTCCGCTGCTGCCGCCTGAATAAGAACAGCAAAAAACAGAACGATAAGCAAACAATAGTAGCGTCGATTCATATAATTAAAGCCTGCGGTGTTTTCAATATTATGCCGACAAAGATACGTTAATTATATTGAAAACAAACAGATAGCCCAAGTTTTTTATTCTTCGCGCAACGCCTCGGCAGGGTGTATGCGAATGGCCTGACGAGCAGGGAACCAAATGCCTATGAGAATCATTAAAGTCATCAAGAAATAGGTAATGGCAAATGTGATAAGAAAACGTACCACTCCCCATTCCAAATACCCTCCCGTCAAATCCAAATAGCCGATATTATAGCATATCACAGCAGCAGGCAAAGCGGCCAGCGTCAACAGTAATAATCCTTCTTTATTCAGCCGTTGCCAAAGCTGCATCCGGCTGGACCCAACTGCTATACGAAGCGCCGATTCAGCACGACGGTGCTGTGTACGAAACCAGAATGTGCCGACAATACCCAACAGGATATTAAGCAGTAAGAATCCCATCATCCAGAAACGTACTTGTACCTGATTGTAACTCCCTTGCTGGAAATCATTGCGTATCTCTTCGTAATCATGCACTTTCAGGATGAATAGGTTACCGACACTCAACTGACTGGCGGATAATTTCATCAAACGTTCCGGAAAGTCTGTGGAAGTTCCCGGTTTCACCCGCAAACAAACTTCCACATTGGAAGGATAAAACTCATCATCAAGTTCGGCCATTTCTTTTTCTGTAATGGCAACAGCTACATACCGGTCGCTATAATTAGCCCAGAAATCATTGTAACGCACTTTTGCCGATACACCTCCTATCTTGTACACTTCTGTAGAATCATCCACACTTACCAGATTCTTACCCAATAGTGTACGGTCTCCCTTATAATCAGGCCGCCAGAAGTTTTCACCCACTACGACATTACCATTCTTCAAAGCCTGTACCAATGGTTCATATCCACGTCCATCGGCACTCTGATAACGGAATACCTGAAAGAAATCAGGAGTCATCGCACGGTTCAGCGGATTACTAACCAATGTGTCAAGACGTACCATCATGCCGGAATTACTACCAATATAGGGACGTGCATTATTGGATATGGAAACAGCTTCCACCTCCGGCAACCGACGGAGACGATTGGTTAATTCGGTGATATCCTGTCCCAGCGTGGTATTCTTTTGCTCTTTCGAAAGATACGAGTCGCTCTTGTTGTTTTTCAGACTAAGTTCCAGATAGTAAGTATCGGTTATATCAAATCCTACCGGTTCGTAATAGGTACGAGCCGTCACATATGTCCAGTCGACCACATACCACAAGACCACAAAAACAATTAACAGTTCCGACCATAACCATCCGTTTGACCGGCGTTCATTCCATATTTGTTTTAATAGTTGCATTTTCTTTAGAATTAATGAGTTGAATGTGATTGGATTATCTTTCATTTATGGCGTCAACAATATTGGTGCGGGTTACTTTCCATGCCGGAATAGCCGCACTTAACAGATTGAGCAGGAAGCAGGCAAAGAATGCCAACAGGAATACGACAGGATCGAATAATAAGTCGATGCACATAGTCCGCCAATCTTCCACGCCATTAGATACGAAATCTACAGAGAAAAGCATTCCTCCCAAAAGGAAAGCGGCAACATAACTTAATACCAATCCGAGAATACCTCCGAAGAGAGAATAAAGCATATTTTCGGAAAGCACTTGCATCATAAGTTCACGTCTGGGTGCACCAAAGGCTTTTCGCACGCCTATTTCAGAGATACGCTTACGCATACGCGACAAAGTAAGTCCGGACAAGTTGACAGCAGGAACAAGTAACAGAACAAGCAGCGTCAAGATATATTGCCGGACGGCTTCTTTCACAGCCGGAGGATTATTGGCGGAGTACCGTTGCGCGGCTACAAAATAGGTGTCGGGTTGTCCACGATAAAGCAGATCGAAGTTGGGATGCCCAGCCATGAAAATGGCTCTTAGCCGATCCGCCTCCTGGTGAATCGCCGGAAAATCTTCTTTTGATTTGGCCAGAATGTAGACAGCAGTCATTCCCATGATATTTTCATCCCCCCAAGTGGTTGTGAAAGCATTTGTCGAACTTAAAGGAATCCAGACCTGTGCATAAGCATAATTCGCCAATTTAGATACCGGATGCACTACTCCACAAATAACATAAGCTGAATGATTCAGAAGAAAGGTTTTTCCAACTACTTCTGATATTCCGAACAAGCGGCGTGCCATGTCTTCGGAGATTACGGCTTTTGCCGCACCCGCATCAAAATCGGCATTATCATACGGTTTACCGGATATAAAATCAAACTCGAACACTTTCCAGAAAGCATCGTCTGTTTGCAACACACTACAACTCTCCATTTCGCCTGCCGGTTTGGCTGCCAACATTGTTTCCCGAAAAAAACTAGTGATGGAAACCGCTTCGGGAGTTTTCATTTCTTTGAAACAGGCTTTCGCTGTATTGTATCCGATAGGACCGTTACTCTGCCAGTTCACATTGGATTTGTTCTGAAGTCCGGCATACCGGAAAATGAGCATCCGGTCACGATGGGTCTCCGGTGCAAAAGGAGCGATTGTTGCACGTAAAGTGATGACAATTACCATAATCATAGCAATAGCCAAAGCTGTACCTATAATAGAAATAGAAGAAAGCAGTTTATTTTCCCTCAACAGATGGAACGCTTGTTTAAAGTAGAGTTTTATCATTATCATTTCAGTATAAAGTTCAGTATATTTCTTACTCATCTCTTAGTGCTTCGGCCGGTTGCACTTTCATTGATTGCAGAGCCGGATACGACACGCCAAGAATAATCATTATTGCCATCAAGAGAGATGTCAGTAAAATGGCTATCAGGAAACGGGATACTGTAAATGCCATTTGTGATATATCTACCAGCTCACTATATCCAATGTTGAATGCAATCAATACGGCAGGAAGAGCCGACATGCTTAACAGTAACAAACCTTCCGTAATCAAACGATAGAATATGTTTTTCCGGTTAGCTCCCATCGCCATGTGTAAAGCGACTTCTCCCCGGCGTTGCTGAGTACGGAACCAGAAAGTACCGATCACTCCCAGAAAGATATTCAACAACAGGAAAAAGAGAATACAGAACTGGGTGCGCAATTCATTATCATTGTCTATCTCACTGGCGGTCCGGACTTTGCTTAATGGGGTGACATCAAGTATATAAATATTCCCTACTTGATAGATACGGTCGGCATCATTCATAAGACGTTCTACAAACCCATTGTCTACGCCTTCTCGAACACGCAGGCTCAACTCAAGATAGGCTACATTTTCGACCGTTTCCATTTGTTCGTCAGAAAGATAAGTGCCGATATAGGTCCCGGTAAAAGGTTTTCCGGCAATATTATAATGATCGTAGCGAACAGGCTCCGTTAAAGCTGCAATACGAAGGTTAGTATCACTCGTGCGAACTTCTTTAGCCAAAAGGTCTTTTCCATGGAAAGTGGCATCCGGATAATAGTCTGCAACATCGACAGGAACGATTATCGTATTTTTCTCCAGAGCTTTCACCAGACTTTCATAACCGGAACCATCGATATTCCGAAAACGGAACACTTTATAATATTCAGGAGTTGCCCAACGATCCATCGTACTTATCCAAACCGTGTCATTATCCGGGAAGCGGAAACTCGCTCCACTGCACCCTTCATTATATGGAATACTGTTTTGAGAGATACAGACAGATTCGACCTCCGGATGACGGGACAAACGTCCGGCTATTTCCCTTAAAGCAGCCATATCATCTTTAACAGTCAGCTCCGGATTGAAATCGGTAGATTTATCGGTAAGACGATTCATGCGTAATACATACGTATTTTCTATATTAAAGCCCATTGGCTGATAATAAATATGCAAAGTGACATAAACCAGATCAACGATATACCACAAAACGACAAACACCAACAATAGCTCAATCCATAGAAAAGCATTGCTCCGGCGCTCATTATATATTTGTTTCAACAACTGTTTCATCATTTTATCTTTGGTTTATTGCATCTACAATGTTCATTCTCGATACTCTCCAGGCCGGAATACCGGCACTCAACAGGTTTAATAACAGACAGAAACAGAATGCTACAAGGAATATCAGCGGACTGAATAGCATATCAGTGGAAAGAGAAGTTTCCCCGGCAAGACCTGCATTCTCACTGTTACCGAAAAGGAATGAGTTTAACAGAAAAGTAGCTGAATAGCTCAATATCAGCCCCAGTACTCCTGCAAGCAGTGTCAATATCAGATTCTCCCAGAATACCTGTCGCAACAGTTCGTTGGCAGTAGCACCGAATGCTTTCCGGACACCGATTTCTGTCATACGTTTTCGCATACGGGATAAAGTCATGCTACTTAAGTTGATAGCCGGAACCAAAAGTAGAATTACAATGATAAGAACGAATCGCCTGACAATGTGTTTCATATCCAGGTCTGTCCCCCAATGACGATAAAGGTAAGCAAATTGAGTATCCGGCTGACCACGATAAACCAATTCCATATCCTTCAACTTACTATTGTAGACTTGACGATATTTTTCTACTTCAGCACGGATAGCCGGGAAATCGTCGGACGAACGTGCAAGGATGACCGCCCGCATAGGCCCCATCAGATTTTCTCTCCACGAGAAAGAAGCCAAATCTGTCGAAGTATAGGGAATCCAGACTTGTGCATAAGAAGCTGTCGCCAACTTTGATACGTCTTTCACTACTCCTGTAATGGCATAATCGGCTTTGTTTAATTGGATGGTACGTCCTGCCACGTCAGTTGTACCGAACAGACGACGTGCCACACTGGCAGAAACGACAGCCTTGGACAGCCCACTCTCAAAATCGGCTTTCGTGTATGGTTTGCCACACAAGAATTCAAAGCTAAAGACTTGCCAGAACGCTTCATCCGTCTCCATTTCATCTACACTCATCCTGCCTCCTCCGGGAAGAGAAGCGCGCATCTTATTATTAACGGAAGTAATGGTAACCGCTTCAGGTATTGTCAATGTCTTAAAGCATTCACGGGCAGTCGTGACAGACATCTGACTGCTGGCAGCATTATTGTGTTGCTCTTTATGCCGGGATGTCATTGCCTTGACATACAATGATCGTGAACGGTTAACCTCCGGCACGCAGTCTTTTATCCGTATCTGCAATGTCAGCACGATCACCATTATCATGCAAATAGCCAAAGCTGTACCTACCATACAGACAATACTAATAAGCCGGTTCTCCTTCAACTGGTAAAGAGCTTGCTTTATGTATTGCTTCCACATCTTCTTATTCTTTTTTTGATTTGATTTTACAGGAGTTCACAGAAGAATGTTCTACATTAGAAATTCCAACCTTTCTTTGTTACGTCTTTACATTTCAGGTTTTTGGAATTGATTTTGCCAACGCCATCCCGTTTAAAGAAAGCTGCATCCGCTTTACCGGACACGGTGATATTTCCTACTCCATCCACTTTGGCCTTGATAGTGGTGCAATCAACATTCAGCTTCATATTGCCTACTCCGTCAACATCAAGTTTCAATTCATCGCAATAAAGACTTTTCACGTTGCAGTTACCTACTCCATCAAGTTCGAAAGCTATATTTTTAAGTTTTAGTTCTTCTTTTGCATCGAAGTTTCCTACTCCGTCTATTTTCACTTTGCTCAAATCGGGAGCAGTGATATAGAAAGTCAGATTCTTGACATTCTTGGCATTTTTATCTTTATAAGAGATAACCAGAGTTCCATTTTTCACTGTTACCTTTGTCTTCTCTACAAATTCAGAAGGACCTTCCAGACGGCAGGCACATCCTGACGATTGAGTAAAAATAATATTCCCGACAGATTGCAGGTTTATGGCAGAAAACTCGTCCACATTATAATCTTTACTCACATTTTGTGCCGATAGTGAACAAAAAGCAACACTTAACAGGGCAGCTATTGCAACGATAAAAATATTCTTTGTCATGATGATTTTTAATTTAGAGATACATTAATCTATTTTTCTATTTAGTTCTAATTGTAAGAGGCCATTTCTATTGCACCTGGCGTCCATCGAAAAAACGAATAGTGCGTGAAGTCTGCTTCGCCTGTTCTTCATTATGGGTGACCATCACGATGGTGCGTCCGTCTTCCTTATTCAACCGGTGAAGCAGTTCCATTACTTCAGCTCCCATCTTTGAATCCAGATTACCAGTCGGCTCATCGGCAAGGATTATTTCGGGATTACCGATAATAGCACGGGCAATGGCTACACGCTGGCATTGCCCACCGGAAAGTTGTGTAGGAAAATGATTCATGCGATGGCTCAATCCAACCTTCTCTAATACTTCTTGTGCCAACCGTTTTCGTTCACTGCCAGCCATACGTCGATAAAGCAAAGGAAGTTCTACATTATCCATCACGTTCAACGAATTAATCAAGTGAAAAGACTGAAATACAAAACCGAGCGTTTTATTACGAAAAACCGCCAGTTCCTTGTCTTTCATTCCTTCAGTACGTATTCCGTTGATTTCCACCATCCCCATTGTAGGTGCATCAAGCAACCCCATAATGTTCAGTAAGGTGGATTTTCCACATCCGGAAGGTCCCATTATACTTAGAAATTCTCCACGTTCTACCGTCAGATTCACATTCTCCAATGCTACCGTTTCAATCTCGTCCGTACGATAAATCTTAGAAAGAGAGTTCAATGTTATCATAACTTCTAGTATTTAGTTTATTTAATTTTCAACTTATTCTTGTTCTTATAAGCACTCATATCGCTTACCACTACCTTATCACCCGGCTGCAATCCGCTCAACACTTCTACATATTCAAAATTAGAATCGCCTAACTGTATTTTACGTTTTACCAGTTCATTATCAGAATTACAAACAAAAAGTTCATATTCACCGCGTCCTACATAGAAAGAGCCATTAGCTACACGCATCACATCTTCCTTCACTGCATTCATCACATAAACATCTGTCTTCAATCCGGAACGCAAGCGACGGTGATTGTCCTCTTTCAACTGAACGGTAAATGATATCACACCATTCTTGGATAGCGGTGTAACACTACTAACTATTCCTTCCAGTTTGTCGCTTCCTATCTTTACAATTGCTTTTCCTCCGGCTGCTACACGGTCACCGTACGTATCTGCAATCTCACCTTCCACTTTAAAATGACTCAAATCAGAAATAATAGCCACCTGTCCGCCTTCGGAAATCTGTGCACCGATCTGGTTATTAATATAGGTAAGAATAGCTTTACGCGGGGAACGGATTTGTGCATCATCCAACGTACGTTTCTTTTCGGAAAGACTCTTGCGGAAGATATTAAAGTCAAGCTCCTGAACCTTCAGTTCGGCAGCAGCTACTTCCTTCTCATTTTTATATTGTTGCTGAAGTTGTTCGTACTCTAATTGAGCTACATTATAGCTCAATTCAGCTTGACGTACTTTGTCTGTTGTTCCTGCACCGAGACTGTCCAGATAGTGTTCATTTCTCAACTCCACTTTCATCCGGCTCAATTTCATTGCCGAAACTTTTATCTGCATTGCCATATCGGAAAGTTTCGTCTGATTATTGACGCGAAGCTGATCGAGCTTATACTGACGCATCTGTTCCTCGTCCAGCAACTTTTTATATTCAATTTCCGTACTCTGAAGGTCCAGTTTCAGAATCGGAGTACCTACGTCTACGCTATCTCCCCCTTTTTTATAGACTTCAATAATACGACTGTTGATCGGAGAATTGATAATTTCCTCAAAGGCAGGGACAACCTTACCGGAAGCACTGACACTTACCTCGATCACTCCTTTATCGACTGTGGAAAAGACAAGATCCTTTGCTTCCACTCCTGCCCTTAGTACAGATATAAGTACACCGATGGCAATCATACTTGCCACTCCAATGGATGAATAACGAATTATCTTCTTATTACGTTCTTTTTGACGTACTTCTTTAGGAATTTCTCTGTCCATATCTGATCATTTACTATTTTATGATGTATCAATTCGGTACTTTATATACCAAATCTGTGCCAAAACCGTAAATGATTGATAAATAGAAGATAACAAAAAACACAGGGTGTCCGATATCGGACACCCTGTACGAATTTACCGTTCAGAATAAAATCTATCATCCTGCCGACAGGAGGTCTGTCTACTTGGATGATGATGTAATAGAGGGGTTCTTTTCCTCTTGTACTTGTTCTTTTCCCCAATGCGTAGTCTCTTCCAGCTTTTCACGATCACGAATCTCTTTTGCTTTACGGGCGTAGACAATCATACGCATAGACTGATCGTAAGTGAAATAATTCCATACCCAATTCAAGAGTACAATAACCTTATTACGTACCCCAAGAATAGAGCGCAGATGAACAACCAACCACATCACCCAGGCAAACCATCCCTGCATTTTTACTTTACTAAACTCTGCCACGGCACGATTACGTCCTACAGTCGCCATCGACCCCAGATTACGATAATGGAAAGGTTTCATTTCCCGTCCTTTCTCCATACGAATCAGATTCTTTGCCAGCAGTTCTCCTTGCTGAATAGCGACTTGCGCCAATTGAGGATGTCCGTTCGGATAATCTTCATCAGCAACCTGAATACATTGGTCACCAATAGCAAACACATTGCTCATTCCCTCCACACGGTTGAACGAATCAACTTTAATACGTCCGCCACGTCCTATCAACGAAGGATCCATGTTGCCGATAGTCACTCCGGTAACACCACTTACCCAAATAAAAGTGCGCGTAGCAATCTCCGTACCATCTTCGAGTACCACTTTATGGTCACGATAGTCCACAACACGTTTATTCAACAGGATATTTACCCCCATTTCACGGAGAAACTGTTCGGCATGAACGGAAGATTCTTCCGACATTCCGGCAAGCAGTCGCGGCCCGGCCTCAATCAGATATATATGCATCAAGCTACTCGGCATATCAGGATAATCTTTTGGCAGGACGAATTTCTTCATTTCGGAAAGTATTCCGGCTACCTCTATTCCGGTTGCTCCACCTCCCACAATAACGATATTCATCAACTCCTGTTGCTCCTGTTTGGTTGAGCAAGTTAAGGCACGTTCCAGATTGGCAAGAAGAGCATTTCTCAGCCCCATTGCTTCCGAAACGTTTTTCATCGGCATGGCTTCTTCTTCAATATGTTTATTACCGAAAAAGTTGGTTGTAGTTCCTGCAGCCAACACCAGATAATCATATTCTGCTTTTCCGATGGAAGTCTGTATCATATTCTTTTCCGGGAAAATGGCACGTACTTCTGCCATACGGAAATAGAAATCTTTCCGGCGCTGGAATATTTTACGAAAAGGGAAAGATATGGAAGTTGGTTCCATACCGGCCGAAGCCACCTGATAAATCAAAGGGGGAAACTGATGATAGTTGTTCTTATCTATCAATACAACTTGGAAGCCTGACTTTTTCAGCTTGTTAGCCAATTTCAAGCCACCGAAACCACCGCCTACTATAACGACACGTTTCTTATTATTTTTTGCAATGTTAAGACTCATATTACAATCATGTTTTATCAAGAATAATAACACATGAATGAACCATTAAGTTTTCGAAATGCAAAACTTTTACGAAGAAAGAAAAAAAGCCGGATTTATTCATCGGTGGCGAACAAAAAAACACTCTATATGTGTCCCTACCGCAGGCGCAATCTATCTCCGATTTCAGGAACATATTCGCCGTCCTTACGATTCATCTTATAAAGATTTTTGAGGCGGATACCATATTTTTGAGAGATACCATGCATAGAATCTCCATCTTTCACAATGTATACGGTATAAGGTTTGGAAGCCTTTTTCTTCTTGCTCTTCAGATAGATGATATCTCCCTCTACTAACGTATAATCGCGCTGCAGATCGTTATACTTCACCAGTTTCTTCCAACTAATGTCAAATTCGTTACCTAAATCTTTAAAGGTATCACCGTTGCGGGCTACAACATAGGCTATATCATTAGCAATATATACCTGATGCGGACTCATCAACCAAGGATTCTTTCTCAGTTTCCGTTCCGAGTATACACCTTTACGGTCATATTTATACAGATCATAATCTTCGATAATCGTAATCAGACGGTTAGCATAGGACGGATCTGTGGCGTATCCAGCTTTTTTCAGTCCACGGGCCCATCCTTTATAGTCTGTGATATCCAGTTTGAAAAGAAAGGCATAACGGGCACCTCTTCTAAGGAAGTCAGAATGATCTTCGTAAGAATCACGAGGATGGCTATAGGCACGGAAACATTCGTTGCGTGCATCATCATCGTGACGAACGGTACGCCCCCGCCAACTACTTCCACACTTAATACCAAAATGATTGTTGCTCTTTCGTGCCAACTGACTGTATCCGGCACCGCTTTCCAGCAATCCCTGCGCCAACGTGATACTGGCCGGAATTTTATGAAGCTTCATCTGTTCAACAGCCAGATCACTATACTTATTTATATATTCGATGTAACGGGCATTCCGTTTCTGTGCCTGCACTCCTACGGCAAAGAAGAAAACAACAGTTAAAAAGATAAGTCTATACAGTTTATTCTCCATTTTAGTTCAGATGTGGATTAGATGGCACAAAAATCCGAAAAATAATTGGGATTATCAATCTCTTTCCTAACTTTGTAACATTAATTGTAGAAACCAATACCCTGACGTATATGAGAGACCTCACAATTACCGCTATTATTAAAGTATATCAATATGATGAGTTGAATGAGGCCGATCGGGCACTTATGCAGACTGCCATGGAGGCAACAGCTCGTAGTTATTCTCCGTATTCCCATTTCTCCGTAGGTGCCGCTGCGCTATTGGGCAACGGAACTGTTGTGACAGGAACCAATCAGGAGAATGCCGCCTATCCATCGGGACTTTGTGCGGAACGCACTACCTTATTCTATGCCAATTCCCAATATCCCGACCAGCCGGTTGTCACTCTTGCCATTGCGGCACGAACGGAAAAAGATTTCATCGACCAACCGATTCCCCCCTGCGGCGCTTGCCGGCAAGTGATTCTGGAAACGGAAAAGCGTTACAAACAACCCATCCGTATCCTATTGTATGGCAAAGAATGTATCTACGAAGTAAAAAGTATAAGCGACCTACTACCGCTATCATTTGACGCATCAGCAATGGAGGACTAACTATGTTACAACAATATCACACGAAACTAAAAGGGACACTCGCACTTACAGACTCTTATCTGACAGAAAAAGCACTGCAAAAAGAAAAGGGGCTTTATAAATTTATATGGGTACGCAGCGGAAGCATCACAGTAGAAATCGACCATCAGGAAATGATGCTTACCAAAGATGAAGTGATTTCACTCACTCATCTGCAACACCTCGAATTTAAATCGATTGACGGTGAATATCTGACTTTGCTGTTCAACAGTAACTTCTATTGCATCTATGGCAACGACCATGAAGTGTCGTGTAGCGGTTTCCTGTTCAACGGTTCTTCTCACCTGATCCGTTTTACTCTGAATGAAAAAGAACGCAAAGAGCTCGACACCATTACCGAAGCACTGGAAAACGAATTTACCGTTTCCGACAGCCTGCAGGAAGAGATGCTACGCATTCTGCTGAAACGCTTCATCATTCAATGTACCCGCATTGCACGTCATCGCATGAATATCACCCGTGAAAAAGAATCCGGTTTCGAGATTGTCCGCCAATACTATAACTTGGTTGACGAGCATTACCGGACGAAGAAGCAAGTACAGGATTATGCCGATATGCTGCACAAATCTCCCAAGACACTATCGAACATCTTTTCAACCTGCAAACTGCCATCACCGCTCCGGGTAATCCACGAACGGGTGGAAGCGGAAGCCAAACGCCTTTTGCTTTACAGCAACAAAAGTGCCAAAGAAATTGCCGATATTCTGGGATTTGAAGACCAGGCTTCTTTCAGCCGTTTCTTCAAAAATATGACCGGACAGAGCGCCGTACAATTCAGAAATACACAGGAAGGGAAAAATTGATAAGGCATACGGAAGTATTGCTATTTGAGGAGTATGGGGAATGAACGATCTTTGCAACGTTAGATAAACTCATTAAAACCCCAACAAAATGAAAGAGAAATTTATCGCTTTACTGACCTTCACTTCAAGTCTAAAAGGTTTCGGTATCCAATTTATCCGCGTGGCCATCTTGGTAGTATTTGTATGGATAGGCGGATTGAAGTATTTCCATTATGAAGCCGACGGGATTGTTCCGTTCGTAGCCAACAGCCCTTTCATGAGCTTCTTCTATGCTAAAGATGCGCCTGAATACAAAGAACATAAAAATGCGGAAGGCGCTTTCGTCCCGGAGAATCGTGCATGGCACGAAGCAAACCGTACTTATACTTTCTCCTACGGACTGGGAGCTCTTATTATGAGCATCGGCATACTGGTATTCCTAGGCATCTTTTTCCCGAAAGTGGGACTGGCAGGTGACGCTCTTGCTATTATCATGACGCTGGGAACACTTTCTTTTCTCGTCACCACCCCGGAAGTCTGGGTTCCCGATCTGGGAAGCGGAGAATTCGGCTTCCCATTACTATCCGGCGCAGGGCGATTGGTGATTAAAGACATTGTGATTTTAGCCAGTGCCGTAGTGTTATTATCCGACTCGTCACAACGCGTACTCAAAACACTTAAAAAGAGCTAATCCCCTTTTGCAGAAAGTGCTAACTTCTTGAGATTACGGAACAAATCGTATTTTCAGACTGTTATATAGTCTCATACGAATCGTTAATAAAAAGAAGTTATGAAACAATATGATGCAATAATAATAGGATTCGGCAAGGCAGGAAAGACCCTGGCTGCCGAACTTTCCAACCGCGGATGGCAAGTTGCCATCGTGGAACGTTCCAACATGATGTATGGAGGAACCTGTCCGAACATAGCCTGTATTCCAACCAAAATGCTGGTGCATGAAGCCGAGGTTTCCGCCTTGCTCTACCATGACGATTTTCCCAAACAGGCGAATATGTACAAACAAGCCATCGGCCGGAAGAACCGTCTCACCTCTTTTCTTAGAAATGATAATTACGAAAGACTAAACAAGCGTCCCAATGTAACTATTTACACCGGAACGGGCTCTTTCGTATCTTCCAATACCATAAAAGTAGCGCTTCCGGAAGGGGACATCGAACTGCAAGGTAAAGAGATATTTATCAATACTGGCTCTACTCCTATCATTCCGGCAATAGACGGTATTCAGCACAGCCAGCATGTATATACCAGTAGTACGCTTCTGGATTTAAACGTCCTTCCCCATCACTTGATTATCATAGGCGGAGGATATATCGGACTGGAATTTGCTTCTATGTATGCCGGATTCGGTAGCAAAGTGACGATACTCGAAGGAGGAAACAAATTTATGCCTCGTGAAGATCGGGACATTGCAAACAGCGTCAAAGAAGTTATGGATAAAAAAGGTATTGAAATCCACCTGAACACCCGCGCACAGTCCGTCCATGATACCAGTGACGGAGTGACACTGACTTACTCGGACGTATCCGACGGTACTCCTTATTATGTGGACGGAGATGCCATTCTCATCGCAACGGGACGTAAACCGATGATTGAAGGATTAAATTTGCAAGCAGCAGGCGTAGGAGTCGATGCGCACGGAGCTATTATAGTAAACGATCAGTTGCGTACCACTGTTCCTCATATATGGGCAATGGGAGATGTGAAAGGCGGGTCGCAATTTACTTATGTCTCACTGGATGATTTCCGGATTATCCGTGACCAGCTCTTCGGTGATAAGAAACGTGATATCGGAGACCGTGATCCAGTTCAGTATGCAGTATTTATTGATCCACCGTTGGCACATATCGGAATCAGTGAAGAAGAGGCGTTAAAAAGGGGATACTCATTTAAGGTTTCCCGGCTACCGGCTACTTCCATCGTCCGCACCCGTACACTACAGCAGACAGATGGTATGTTAAAAGCCATCATCAATAATCATAACGGGAAAATTATGGGCTGCACACTATTTTGTGCCGATGCTTCGGAAATCATCAATACCGTAGCTATGGCTATGAAAACGGGACAACCGTCTACATTCTTACGTGATTTTATCTTCACACATCCCAGTATGAGTGAGGGATTAAATCAACTATTTGATGTATAAGAATAAGGCAGAATATAAATCACTCCTAAAATACAGCCTCTGAATAAGACAAACAGAGGCTGTATTTGGAGTAATCAGAGGCTCTGAATGAGGCAAACAGAGCCTCTAAATAAATGAATCTTATTCTTTTTCCACCTCAACAGAGTGAAATCCAACAGAAAGTGTTATCTTTGCAACCAAGTTAAACTATATACCTACCGCAATGAGAATTAGTAAGTAAGACAACACTTCTAAGTAAACATCACTTTTCTTATATGCTTTTTCTATTTTGTTAAGCATCACGAAATCCGTGTTGTTTAGCCAGTATTGTGTTTGTCGTTCCCCTATCCTGTGATTTTCCTTCACGCTATTTCCAACCTCAAACCCAATAGATCATTATGTCTATAAGTATTCAACAAATCAGCTATATCCATCCGGATAAAGAAGTATTATTCAGTGATCTCAATTTCGCCATCAGCAAAGGCCAAAAACTGGGATTAGTCGGTAACAATGGCTGCGGCAAATCTACTTTGCTGCAAATTATTGCCGGTCAACTTTCACCCTCTTCCGGTGTCATTGTCCGCCCGGATGAGCTATATTATATCCCGCAACATTTCGGGCAATATGATTCATTAACCATCGCCCAGGCACTCCGGATAGAGCGTAAGCAACAAGCCCTACATGCTATCCTGTCAGGAGATGCCTCAAACGAAAACTTCGTCGTCCTGGATGATGACTGGAATATTGAAGAACGTTCCATTGCCGCTCTCGATTTATGGGGGCTAGGACAGTTTACTCTATCTTACCCGATGAATTTGCTTAGCGGAGGTGAAAAGACCCGTGTATTTCTGGCAGGTATGGACATCCATCACCCACCTGTCATACTTATGGATGAACCGACCAATCACCTCGATTCTTCCGGCAGACAACGTTTATACGACTGGGTAGAGAAATGCCGCTCCACACTGTTAGTTGTAAGTCATGACCGCACTCTGCTTAATCTTCTCCCCGAAATATGCGAACTGGAAAAGCATCAAATCAATTACTATGGAGGAAATTATGAATTCTATAAAGAACAAAAAACGCTGATGCAGGAAGCATTGCAGCAACGTATTGAAGAAAAAGAGAAGGCACTGCGCATTGCCCTCAAAGTGGCACGCGAAACGGCCGAACGCAGGGACAAACAAAATGTGCGTGGAGAAAAAAATCATATTAAAAAGGGAGTTCCTCGTATTGTGCTCAATGCGCTTCAAGGAAAATCAGAAAAGAGTACCAGCAAACTTAACAGCACCCATCAGGAGAAAGCCGAGAAGTTAACAGACGAACGCAACCAGCTTCGAAGTTCGCTCTCCCCAACCGCTACATTAAAAACCGATTTTAATAGTTCCTCGCTCCACACCGGAAAGATATTGGTGACAGCAAAAGAGGTTAACTTCGGTTATCATCCCAATTCAATCAACAGTCATATTCAGATGAATAATGAAGCAAATCTTGCTGATACAGGTAATCATCCCAGTCCGGACAGTAATGATATTCAGGATAATAGCGACTTCAAACAGCAACTTTGGCAAACACCCATCAGCTTCCAACTAAAGAGTGGGGACCGCCTCCGTATAGAAGGGGCCAACGGCAGTGGGAAAACAACTCTTTTGAAGCTAATCACCGGACAGTTCCAGCCACAGGAAGGAAACCTGACGCGAATGGAATTTACCTATGTTTATCTGAATCAGGAATATTCTATCATCGACAACCGGAACAGTATTCTGGAACAGGCTTACGCTTTCAATAACCGGAACCTGCCGGAGCATGAAATAAAGACCATTCTGAACCGTTATTTATTCCCTGCTTCCGAATGGGATAAATCCTGCCGGAAACTTAGCGGCGGTGAGAAAATGCGTCTTGCTTTCTGCTGCCTGATGATTAGCAATAATACTCCCGATATGTTTATTCTGGATGAACCGACCAACAATCTGGATATACAGAGTATTGAAATCATTACTGCTACCATCAAGAACTATACGGGTACTGTAATTGTAATCTCACACGACGATTATTTCATTCAGGAAATCGGTATCGAGCAACGTATTTTATTAAGCTAGTCTATTGATATTTTATCCGGTAAGTCTACATATCAACCTAGTTTTTTATAACTTCGCAGCGCAAAGAAAAGAATTGGAATAAAATGGATCAGACAGCACAATCATGGTGGTTTATCTTTTATAAAGATCAACTGCTTCTTGAGAAAAAAGGGGATGGTAAGTATGCCGTCCCATATGGAGAAAGTTCTCCTATCATTATGAAAGAAAAAACAACAGTACATAATATCACCACATTGGAAGGTAGAAACTGCAAAGCTTTCTCCCTCTCCTCTCCCATTGAAGAATCGGAGCAATGGACAATGATAGGACTTCGCGCCTCTTATGAATATCTCCCTTTGTCTCATTATCAGACTGCAGGAAAAGCGCATGAGATTCTGCATTGGGATAGAAACAGCCGCTTCTGTTCCGCCTGCGGCACGCTGACGGAACAGAAAGAATCTATTATGAAACGTTGCCCGAAATGCGGTCGGGAAGTATATCCTTCCATATCCACAGCGATTCTGGTATTAGTGAGAAAAAAAGACTCACTACTCTTAGTGCATGCCCGCAATTTTAAAGGAACATTCAATAGCCTCGTTGCCGGATTCCTGGAAACCGGAGAAACATTAGAAGAATGTGTAGCACGTGAAGTGAAAGAAGAAACCGGACTGGACGTAAAGAATATCACTTATTTCGGCAACCAGCCCTGGCCTTATCCCAGCGGTCTAATGGTCGGATTTATTGCGGATTATGCCGGAGGGGAAATCACACTCCAAGATGAAGAATTGAGTTCGGGAGACTTTTACACAAGAGATAATCTACCCGAACTTCCCAGAAAACTTAGCCTTGCACGAAAGATGATCGATTGGTGGATTGAACATCCAAATGAAGATATACTAAACTAATAGCGAGTAGAAAAGCAGGCTACGAAATACACACAACTACAAACGAACAACTTACGAATATGAAACTGAACGTATCACTCTAAAGCATCAACAAAACATGTGTATATCCGCAGCCTGCCTGTTGAAATTGAGATGATGCCAATACAACAAGATTCTCGCAAGAAGGATTAGCAAGTGAGCTTAAAGAATGCAAAGGAAATGAAAGAACTGTGCCAAATGAGGGAAAATGCCCAAAAATAGGCAGAATCAGGGCTATGTACAGAGAAAAAGAAGCGCCTCCACAATCTTCAAAAGACGATGGAGGCGCTATTTTAATCTTTATCTTTTTATGATCTATGTCTGCAATTTCAGAAGAGACAAAATCAGATACCCAATGATTTCTTCACTGCTTCAATCTTTTCCATGGCGGCAGACTCGGCAGAAGCATAACAGTTGCGGCATCCCATTTCACCCTGAACTTCCATATAGAACTTAATCTTCGGTTCTGTACCTGAAGGACGAACGGAAACTTTGCTACCGTCTTCTGTGAAATATTGAAGAACGTTAGAGGGTTCCGGCATATCAATTACAGTTACGTTACCTTTATCGTCTGTCTGTTTCAGAGTCTTATAATCTTTGCTCAAGATCACTTTAGAGCCACCCAATTCTTTCGGAGGATTAGCACGGAAGTTTTCCATCATCGCTTTGATTTCTTCAGCACCGCTCTTACCCGGTTTCACTACGTTTACAGTAAACTCTTTAGAGAATCCATATTCTACGTAGATATCAAGCAACAACTGATACAAAGATTTGCCATTATCTTTTGCCCATGCAGCAACTTCAGCAATCAGACAGCAAGCGGATACAGCATCTTTATCGCGCACGAAGTCTTCAGCAAGGAATCCGTAGCTTTCTTCACCACCACCGATATATTTCTGTTTGCCTTCACGCAGACGGATTTCACGGGCAATCCACTTAAATCCGGTGTAGCAGTCAAGCATTTCGATGTTGTTCTTATCAGCGATTTTCTTGATAAGTTCGGTAGTAACGATTGTCTTCACACAGAACTCGCCCCCTTTAATCTTACCCAGTTGTTTGTACTGTGTCAGAATATAATAAAGGTACATCATACAAGTCTGGTTACCATTAATCAGTACCCATTCGCCCTTGTCATCCTTACAAGCGATACCCACACGGTCGGCATCCGGATCGGAAGCCATAACGAGGTCAGCATCAATTTCTTTGGCAAGGTTTACAGCCATGGAAAGAGCTTCCGCATTTTCCGGGTTCGGAGATACGACAGTCGGGAAATTACCATCCTTAATCATCTGTTCGGGCACAGTAAATACGTTTTCGAATCCCCACATCTTCAATGCACGCGGAATCAACATCATACCTGTACCGTGAATCGGAGTATAGACAATCTTCATATCTTTGTGACGGGCGATAGCTGCCGGATCAATAGAAACTGTTTTCACCATATCCAGATAAATCTTATCAATGTCCTCACCGATAATCTGAATCAAATCAGGATTTCCCTGGAATTTAATGTCAGCAGCAGAAGCAATGGCGTTCACTTCGTCAATGATACCTTTATCATGCGGGGCCAACACTTGTGCACCGTCATCCCAATATGCCTTGTAACCGTTGTATTCTTTCGGATTGTGAGAAGCAGTCAGAATGATACCGCTCTGGCAACCGAGGTGACGGATAGCAAAAGACATTTCCGGAGTCGGACGCATATCATCAAACAGATATACTTTAATGCCGTTGGCAGAGAAAATATTAGCGGAAGTCTCTGCAAACAAACGGCTGTTGTTACGGCAGTCGTGACCTACTACTACAGAAATCTGCGGCAGATCCTTGAAGTTCTTCTTCAGATAGTTGGAAAGTCCTTGAGTGGCAGCACCTACCGTATAGATATTCATACGATTACTACCAACTCCCATGATACCACGCAGACCACCAGTACCAAATTCAAGGTCTTTGTAGAAAGCTTCAATAAGTTCGGTTTTATCATCGTTTTCCAACATGCGTTTCACTTCAGCTTGGGTTTCAGCATCATAAGCCGGGGTCAGCCATTTTTCGGCTTTTTCAGTGACCTGTTTAATAAGTTCCTGATTTTCCATTTCGATTGTTATTTATTGGTTAATGAATTATTTATTATCAATTTCTTGAGCACACAAATATAAAATAATAAGTTTACAAATCCTAGTTATTCAATTCTTATTTCACCAAATATCTATCACCGGTCTGTTTGACATATTCTTGCAAGAATTCTTTCGGATATCCGGGACGGATCACACCGGCTGGTTGTCCGATAGAATTACGCTCAAACTTACCATCTTTAACACGCTTCACTACTCCATCATTATACTTCACAATCAAGAATGTACCTAATTGTTTCCAAGTATCGAAAGTGCTCTGTGCAGTCATGTTTGTATAATTTGTCAGAAAATCTACTGCTGCGTTCTTATCTTTAGCCAACAGTTTGGCAGCCATCTCTTCAATGCCTTCCTGCGCATTGTTGAAAGTCGTTTCCATTTCTTTCTGCGCTTCCCGTACATCACCGATCATCAAATCATAACGCGGATAGACCATATTAGATACCCAGTTAAAAATCCAGAAAGCTGAATTCCAGGAGAATGTAATATAATCGGCTCCGCCCACACGGGTATAGCATACCGGAGCTTTCGTTGCACAGCAATAGACCGGAGTAAATACCGCCATGTTAGCATCATCCACGCCAAACCAAAGTACACCACCTATCGGGTCCGGCTTATGAGCACGCATTTGTGCAACAAATACAAATCCGCTTTGTTGAGTGGAAATGGGACGTTCGTTGAAATATTCCTTGTCGTCTACCTTGAAGTTCAGAGGAGAGAGGCGATATGGCGTCTTATAAGGACCTGCTCCGAAATCATTGGAAATATCAAGAGGCGTACCTTCATAGTGGTCACGCATCATATCTTTCACATCCTGTACAGACAGTTTTTGTTTCGGTTTCACAAAAAGAGGCATCGGAGTATCGGTCTTTCCCTCAATATAAGGAAGATAATCTTTTCCGTTATCCGTGAACTTATTAAAATAGCTCCACACACGTGCCTCACAGAAACGGCGGGCACCAAAATCAAGAGGTGCGTAGGCTAGCGAAAAGCTAAAATCTTTGTTTACTCCATTAAAATATCCCTTCTCGCGGGCAAAAGAAACAACATCCGGAGAGTACATACAGTTCTCCTTGTCATTCATATCAAACTGGTGAATACGTGACTGATTGGCATGAGCCGAGATGCAGTCGTCGGGTACACGTACAGCTACCCAAACAGCTCCACGGATTCCGGGACCTTTACCAATCATTTCCATGATCCAGATTTCATTGGGATCGGCAATAGTAAAAGACTCTCCTTCGCTATAATAACCGTATTGCTGCACTAAATCGGTCATGATTTTAATTGCTTCACGGGCAGTACGCGAACGTTGCAAACCAATATAAATCAAACTTCCGTAATCAATAATCCCTGTAGAATCCGCCAGTTCCGGACGTCCACCGAAAGTAGTCTCACCAATCGTAACCTGATATTCATTCATATTACCGACTACATTGTAAGTCTGACGTGCCTGCTCTATTTCTCCCAGATACTTGCCGGTATCCCATTCATATACTTTCAACATCGTTCCCTTCGGGTAGGTAGCAGCCGGATAATGATAAAGTTCTCCGAACAGGCCATACGAGTCGGCAGAATAGGAAACGATTGTCGAGCCATCGGCAGACGCATTCTTTCCGACAATCAGGTTAGTGCAAGCGAAAGTGTTCGCCACAGCCGCCATAAATACAGCAGCACAAAAAATAATTCTTTTCTTCATAAATATATGATTCACTTTTAATAATTTACCAAACAAAACTTTCACGAGCTACCGTTTCATTTCCGCAACCATCGGTCACTGTAAACTCGACCGTATGCTTTCCGCCCTTCTTCACGTGTTTCGGATCAAGTACACATTCCCAGTACGATTTCACCATATTGGGGCGTCCGAAAAGTGCATACTTACCGTCAATCGTCCCGCGATAGGAAGCAATTCCCGTCCCCTGATCTTTCAGCCGATAGACAATCTTTCCGTTTCTTCCCCACTGGTTCTTATTAACAGGAATAATCTCCGGCGGAATGGTGTCGATGGCAACAGTATAAGTTCCTAACTCCTTGATGGCAGCTTTCATATATCCGTCTTCATACTTTCCGCCTACGCTGTACTTTCCTCCCTTCGGAGTGATGCGGGCCACATAATATTTGGTCGTATCGGCAACCGGCTTTCTACGCAATCCGATACGAAGTTCGCAAGCTGCATGCAATGGAACCGTCTTATCATTCAGTTGATAAGTAAAAGCAACGGCACCACTATCCGCCTTCATCTGATAATTGAGGGGGACATCGTCATACAACATTCCTTTCGGAATAACCAGGCTCAATCCCGGCTCTTGCAAATAATTAGTCTTATTCCAGATGAAATAATATTTCTCCCGATGATTCAACGGTTCAATCGGCTGCTTCCGGCCCCGCACGGTAAAACGATAGTTGGAAGTGTTTCCGAAAGCATCTTTCAATGTATATAAGAAGTGATAATCCCGTTCCTCGTCAATCGTCACCAGACCACGATGATCATTCGACGCTTTCAGCAGACGCAACGTATTTCCCGGATCAATAAAAGATTTCATATATTGTCCATACGTCCAAGAGTTAATCATCCGGTTCTCTTCTTGCGAGAAACGATCTACGGTACTGCGAAATATTTCATTCCCATCTACCGTGAGCACAACAGAATAAACTCCGTAATGGTTACTTACGCCATCCATGTAATCGTATGCCTTGATACCCAGCCCTATCACTCCCCATGCTTCCACAGGACGTTCGCTATTGGGAAGAATCGTTTTATTCTCCTGTTTTCCATCCACCACTCCTTTGCCCAGTTGCGGGAAAAAGAGGATGCCATCAGCTTTCGGAGCACGTGTATCTTTTATTTTCGACTGGAAGAAAGGCATAGGGTCAATATAATCCCCCGATTCCGTTTCAAACACATCCAGATGAAGATGTGGGCCGAACGAATATCCGGTATTGCCGCTCCATGCAATCTGTTGCCCTCCTTTTACCGGATATTCTCCCGGTTCAGGCACAATCTCCACTTCCCAGTTCTCTTCTTCATATTGAAGTTTCTCCACCCTTTCGGCAATGGGAGAAACAAAACCGCTCAAATGGCGGTTGATAGTTGAATAACCATTATGGTAGCAGACATCAAGTACATACCCCGATCCATTCGTTACGCGAATACGCGAAATATAACCATCAGCGAGAGCAAGAACGGGTTTACCGATCACTCCGCCTGTTTTAAAATCCAGCCCGCCATGGAAGTGATTGGAGCGGATTTCTCCAAAGTTTCCACTCAATGTAAGAGGAAAGTCAAAAGGAGGCACAAAGGTTGCTTGCTTTTTCTCTTGTCCATACCCTCCGATGCAGCAAGCCAGCATCAAAGCAGTGATATATCGTCTCATCATTCCATTCACTTTTTTACTCCCGCAAATGTACACTATTCCCACTAAACTATGAAATATCTGGGAGGAATGATGGTCTTAGATTCTAGTTAATATT
Organism: Bacteroides sp. D55t1_190419_B8; assembly: GCF_015558905.1. NCBI lineage: Bacteria > Pseudomonadati > Bacteroidota > Bacteroidia > Bacteroidales > Bacteroidaceae > Bacteroides > Bacteroides sp. D55t1_190419_B8. The sequence goes on along the minus strand of NZ_JADMOU010000009.1, from coordinate 30,521 downwards.
TCTTTTAAATGTTATATTCATTGCAAATCAGTAGTCATTATGTTATTAATATTAGTACTTTTGTGGCTGTTTTTTAATTATAATTAAAAGTTAGAAACTCAATGAGAATGTATGTAAAAGTAATGGCAGCGGTCATTGCATGTATATTGCTGAGTGGAGAAACGCTCTCGGCATTTGCAACTACCCCCGCTACAGAAAATCTGAGTTGGTTTAAAAAGAAAAAGAAGAAACCAGAAGAGAAAGAAGAGAAGAGTAAAAGCGACTACGAAAAATTAGTGGAAGACAGTAAAACAACGAAAGGAATGTTTGCTGTACACCAAAAAAAGAATGACTATTATTTTGAAATTCCCACCTCACTTTTGGGACGTGATTTATTAGTTGTCAACAAACTGCAACGAGTTCCTGCCGAACTTAATGATGCAGGTGTAAACCGTGGAGTAAACTACGAGAATCAGATGGTTTGCATGGAATGGGATAAAGCTACGGGCAAATTAATGCTACGACAACAACGCCCATTACCTCTGGCGCCCCAAACGGATGCCATCTTCCGTTCGGTAAAGGATAATTTTATCTCTCCATTGATTGCCGCATTCAAAATTGAAGCAATTAATGCAGATTCTACTGCATTAGTAATCAAGGTGAATGATATTTATGACGGTACTGAAACCAGTATTAATAATGTATTTACTAATATCAATCTGGGTACTTCGGCTATCAAGAACTTATCACGTATTTTATCCATCAAATCCTTTTCAAACAATGTCGTGGCAACTTCCGAATTGACTACCAGAGTTACAGAAGGAACTACCACTGTTTATGTGACGGTGGAAGTCAGTTCTTCTATTCTCTTGTTGCCTGAAAAGCCGATGATGGGACGATTCGACAATCAGAAAGTCGGTTATTTCACTAATCCGTTATTAAGTTTTAGTGATGCACAACAAGGTACGGATAAAACACAATATATCACTCGCTGGCGCATGGAACCCAAACCGGAAGACCGGGAGGCTTATCTGAAAGGACAGCTTGTGGAGCCTGCCAAACCAATCGTATTCTACATTGATAATTCAACACCTTACCAATGGCGTACGTACATTAAAAAAGGTATCGAGGACTGGCAGATTGCTTTCGAAAAAGCAGGTTTCAAGAACGCGATTATCGCCAAGGAAATCACAGACAGTATGCATATAGACATGGACGATGTCAATTACTCCGTACTGACTTACGCTGCTTCAGAAAAGAAAAATGCAATGGGACCTTCCCTGTTAGACCCACGTTCCGGAGAAATTCTGGAAGCTGATATTATGTGGTGGCACAATGTGCTTTCTATGGTACGCGAATGGATCACTGTGCAGACTGGAACTGTGTGTCCGGAAGCACGCAATGTGCAATTACCCGATGCTTTAATGGGAGATGCCATCCGGTTCGTTGCTTGCCATGAGGTAGGCCACTCATTGGGACTCCGTCACAATATGATGGGTTCATGGGCTTTCCCGACGGATTCGTTACGTTCCGAAGCATTTACTTCCAGAATGAATTCTACCGCTTCATCTATCATGGATTATGCACGATTCAATTATATTGCACAGCCTGGAGATGGCGTAAAAGTTCTTTCTCCGCATATCGGTCCTTATGATATGTTTGCTATCGAATATGGTTATCGTTGGTACGGAAAGAATACTCCGGAAGAAGAAAAGGATATTTTATTCGATTTCTTGAGTAAGCATACCGATCGTCTTTATAAGTATAGTGAAGCGCAGGATGTACGTGACGCGGTAGATCCACGCGCACAGAACGAAGATCTGGGTGATGATCCGGTCCGTTCTTCTTTATATGGCATCGAAAACCTGAAACGTATCGTTCCACAAATTCTTCAATGGACTACTACCGGAGAAAAGGGACAAACTTACGAAGAAGCGTCGCGTCTCTACTATGCAGTTATCAACCAGTGGAACAACTACTTATATCATGTACTTGCCAACATCGGCGGTATATATATTGAAAATACAATTGTAGGAGACGGTGTCAAGACTTATACATTCGTTGAGAAAGAGAAACAAGAAGCTTCATTGAAATTCTTGATGGATGAAGTATTGACCTATCCTAAATGGCTGTTTGACACGGAAGTAGGACAATATACCTATCTGCTCCGCAACACTCCAATCGGAAAACAGGAGAATGCTCCTACGCAAATCTTAAAGAACGCCCAAGCCTATATCCTTTGGGATTTACTAGGCAACACTCGTTTGATGCGTATGATAGAGAATGAATCTGTCAACGGAAAGAAAGCATTTACAGTAGTGGAGCTTATGGACGGACTTCATAAAAACATTTTCGGTATTACCGAACGTGGTGGCATCCCCAATGTTATGGAACGTTCTTTGCAGAAAAACTTCCTCGATGCATTACTTACAGCAGCCGCAGAACCCGAAGCTGTAAAAATCAACAAGAAGATTGCAAGCGAGCATTTCCTGCTTGACCATGCTACTCCTTTCTGTAGTTGTTATGCCGCCGAACAACGGGCACTTCGTCAGGAAGACCGAATGGGTGCTCCACGTGTGCTCAACTTCTACGGCAGTCAGCTCAACCGTATTTCTGATGCTATCTCGGTGAAACGCGGAGAGTTATTACGTATCAAAAAATTGTTGCAAAACCGCCTCGGCACTTCTGATACTGCTGCACGCTATCATTATGAAGACATGATCCTACGTATCAATACAGCTTTGGGAATCAAATAAAACAAAATCAATCACTTTAATTATCTATATTGATGAGAAAAAAATACTTATACGTTCTTATATGTTTTCTTGTTAGCACGTTGGCTACAGCCAACGCTGTTAACCGCACAATCACCGGAGTCGTTATATCCGGTGAAGACAATGAACCTCTAATCGGTGCTTCTGTATATGTTAATGCAGACGATTTGAAAAAAGCTGGAGTATCACAGACTTCTCTAGGTACTATCACTGATATGGATGGCAAATTCTCCATTTCCATTCCGGAAAAGGTGACCAGACTACATTGTAGTTATATAGGTTTTGAAGAACAAAATATCGTGTTGCAAGCTGGAAAAGATACTTATCGTATTGTCCTTCAAGCTTCATCACACACACTAGGAGACGTAGTAGTAACTGGTTATCAAGAACTGGAACGTCGTAAACTGACTGCTGCTATTGCTAAAGTAGACGTTACAGACGGAATGGTAGGCGCAGCAAAAAGTATCGACCAGGCATTAGCCGGACAAGTTGCGGGGGTAGCCGTTACGACAACTTCCGGCGCACCGGGAGCTCCTGCACGTATTCGTATTCGTGGTACAGCTTCATTGAATGGAACACAAGACCCGTTATGGGTATTGGATGGAATACCTTTGGAGGGGACTGATATTGCGAAACTAAGCACTGATACAGACAATGATATTGTTAACATGAAACAATCATCCATTGCCGGGTTGAGTCCGAACGATATAGAAAGTATCACTATCCTAAAAGATGCTGCCGCTACCGCAATTTATGGTGCGCGTGCCGCAAACGGAGTAATTATCATAACTTCCAAAAGAGGACGGACAGGAAAACCTGTAATCAACTTTAATACAAGATTGACATATACTCCTAATCTGGATACTTCACGATTGAATTTATTAAATTCCGAACAAAAAGTAAATCTAGAACTAGAATTAATGAAAGAACCTGATGACATATTTACCTCACATCCCTACTTACATAAAGGAGGAGTAGCATCCATACTCAGACAACATAATTTATTTGAGACCTATCAACAACAAGGATGGAATGGCTTAACCACAGAAGCTCAAAATGCAATTAACCGATTAAAAACAATTAACACAGATTGGAATGACCTCTTATTTAGAGATGCTTTCACGCAGGAATATAATTTCAGCATATCAGGAGGAAGTGAAAAAGTGACTTATTATAATTCACTCGGATATTCACAAGAAAACGGGAATGTGCCTGGAGTAAATATGAGTCGTTTTAACTTGACAAACAAAACGTCTTATCAAGTAAACCGAATACTAAAAATAGGAACTTCGCTCTTTGCTAACCGACGGAAGAATAAGGACTTTATTACCGATAAATATGGTTATTCAAATCCTGTTTATTACTCTCGCGTAGCAAATCCATATCAAGAAATTTATGATGCGGAAGGAAACTATGTATATGATTATGACATTGTATCCAACAGCGATAACGAGCCTGATCCTGAACGAGGGTTCAATCTCCTTGAAGATCGTGCCAATACCAGTAAAGAAACGATAACGACAGCTATTAATGCAATCTTTAATGCTGACTTACGTTTCAATGACCATTGGAAACTAACATCACAAGTTGGCTTGCAATGGGAACAATCCGGAGTAGAACAATATATTGGTGCAAATACGTTCTCCATGCGTGATATGCGTAAAGACAGTAAGTCCGGTGACACATACCGTATACCGGAAGGGGGGATGCACAAGGTAAGTAACGCCACTACATCACAAATCACATGGAAAGTACAAGGAGAATGGAGTCAAACCTTTAAAAACATCCATGAAGTACAAATTATGGGTGGGTCAGAAATAAGAAAAAATTGGTATGAAACACTTGCATCTAATGCTTACGGATATGACCCTAAAACACTTACCACCAAGCCTTTGATTCTAACAGAGAATGACGACGTTAAAAAATACCCATTACATACAGAAACTTATGCCGAAAATGCTTTTGCCTCTTTTTATGCAAATGGTTCTTATACCCTTATGCAACGTTACACACTAGGAGCAAGCGTACGTATTGATGGCTCGGACCTATTTGGTGTAGACAAAAAATATCGTTTTCTGCCTATTTATTCGGCTAGCGGACTATGGCGACTTTCCAACGAATCGTTTCTACAGCCTGCCAGACAATGGATGGATAACTTAGCTCTACGATTATCATACGGGCTTCAAGGAAATATTGACAAAAACACCTCACCTTATTTAGTAGGAAGTTACGGAAATCAAACGATATTGCCTAACAACCCAAATGAAACGAGTATTTCTATCGGTTCAGCTCCTAATGATAAGCTACGTTGGGAGAAAACAGCATCTTATAATATTGGAATTGATTTTTCCGCACTCAAATCTGCCATTAATTTAAGCGTAGATTACTATTATAAAAAAGGAACAGATCTTATCGGCTATAAAAATCTACCTTTGGAAAATGGATTTCTTACGCAAACGATTAACTGGGCTAGCCTAGAAAACAAAGGTTTAGAAATAAACTTGCAAACACGTAATATCACAACCAAGAATTTCTCCTGGTATACCACATTCAATTTTGCTTATAACAATAACAAAGTATTAAAAGACTATGTAAAAGAAAACAGCCCGACACCCGGTCTGGAAGGGTATCCTGTTGGAGCTATTTTTGCAATTAAGAGCAAAGTAGATCCGGAAACCGGCCGCATACTCATCTATCCTAAAGGCAGCAATGAGGCTGTCACAGTAGAAGAACTATTTAAGATGGAAGACTTGACTGGAGGAATGGGTGGTTTCTATGAATATAGTGCAGATGCAGACTTTCAACAAAGTCTATATGAATATGTAGGTACGAATGATGCACCTTATACAGGAGGGTTACTTAACACACTCTCTTATCGCAACTGGGAACTTAATTTTAATTTTTCATTCTATTTTGGAGCTCATGTACGTACAAGTCCTTCATATAATATAGTAAATTTCGACTCTGGACATAATGTAAACCAAGATATCCTCAACCGTTGGACACCAGAAAATCATAGTGATCAGCTACCAGCTCTTCTTAGCCGGAATAACTATCCTGCCGATTATGCACTTTTTGGTGACATACCTGCCATTTATAGAAATCTGGATATGTGGGTAAAGAAACTCAATTATATGCGTCTCCAAAACATACGATTAGCTTATACATTGCCACAAGAATGGTTACGCAAATTCAATATCAATGGAGCAACTGTTGCTGTAGAAGGTCGTAACCTACTTGTCTTCGGTTCCAGTTATAAAAACTACATGGATCCGGAATCTATGAGTAATCTCTATTCTACTCCGGTAGCAAAATCTGTGACATTCAACCTAAGTCTTAACTTTTAAGTAATCAAGAAATATGAAAAGAATAAAAAGACTATATTTATTTTCCATGCTAGCAGGATGTTTTACGATGACTTCATGCAGCAATTTTTTAGAAATACAGCCTGTTGGAAAAGTGATTCCGAACACATTAGAGGAATATAGGGCATTAATGACTAACATTTATGCACAAGATTTGACTGACAGAAGTGTCTGTGATATGCGAACCAAAGAAATTACTGTCAGAAATGATAGTTATGACCAAAGCGATTATGGCGATATAGAAAAATGGATTACCAACAGTACAACAGCCAAAGAGCTCGGCTGGATAGACTACTACGAAAACATCTATTATGCCAATGCTATCATCGACAAAAAGAACGATATAACAGATGGAAATGAAAAAGATATCAATCAATTAGTAGGAGAAGCCTACTTTATGAGAGGATATATGCACTTCCTTCTAGTCAACCTGTACGGACAGCCATATACAAAAGAGGGTGCAAAAGACACAAAAGCCGTCCCCTTGAAACTGACTCTTGATTTAGAAGAGATTCCAACACGGAATACAGTAGAAGAAATATATAGTTCCATTCTTTCCGACATAGAAAACGCTCGTCAACTTATAACAAAAAAAGAGTGGGAATCCGGTTACAATTATCGCTTCAGTACACTCGCCATAGATGCATTCGAATCACGAGTATATCTTTATATGGGAGAATGGCAACTTGCTTACGATGCAGCTGAACGCACGTTGGCACAAAAAGCAACACTTGAAGATTACAATAGCACCAACCTACAATTGCCTAACCTATACACATCTGTAGAGTCTATTACCGCTTATGAGAAAATTTACAATGCGACAACAACATTAGACGCCTCACAAGCTACACAATCATTTGTTGACATGTTCAATGAAGAAGATCTGCGACCTGCAAGCTACTTTGGCGAGAAGAATAAAGACGGCAACTACCCTATTATTAAAACAGACGGAAAGTCTGCCTACAAATGTAGTTTTCGTATTAGCGAACTTTACCTTAATTCTGCGGAAGCAGCTGCCCATTTGAACAATCTGCCTGAAGCTCGCAACCGTCTATTACAACTGATGGAAAAAAGATATACAACAGCTGGATATGAGCAAAAGAAAAATGAAGTAAATAGCATGAATCAGGAAAAACTGATTACAGAAATATTAAATGAACGGACCCGTGAGTTAGCATTTGAAGGTCACCGTTGGTTCGATTTACGTCGAACTACCAGACCGAGAATTGAAAAGGTATTAAGCGGAGGACAAACGATTGTTCTTGAACAAGATGATGATCGTTACACATTACGTATTCCTTTAAGTGCTACCAACGCTAATCCCAATTTAATGGACTAAAGTTTATCTAACCTTTATAATAATATCAAACTCCTTTTGTATTCTCATTTGCAAAAGGAGTTTTTTATTTCAAGATATCTCATTTACCATCTCCACATTCCTCTCTTACAGATGTTGGCCATCGTAACATCTTTATCCCTCAAAAATATTGTTCTTTAACAAGAAATCCATATCTTTGTAGCGACTTATTACGATTAATAACGTAGAAGCGTTTAGAATATTATCTCTATTCAGAATCTGGTAAATTCTTTAATTGGGGAGATAATGGCAACTAAGCGTTCACGTCTTTGTTATATACAAGGGCGTGGACTCTGTTGTTCATTTCCCAATAGGTTTACCAGAACCTTGAATAGAATGAACTAACGACGTCCACGCTTCTCTTGTATATAATGGTATCCGGACGCTTACCACACAAACAATAAGAAAAATGAGCAACACTATTACAAAGTTCTTTGCTTCTTTTTTAGCTTATGGGGTAGCTAATAAGAAAAAGCGTTTTTCGGCAATTGGCCGTTTCTCCGAAGGATTGGCTCCCGTTAAAGGAAAAATCCAATGGGGATACATCAATAAAGGATATGACGTTGTCATCCCTCTAATGTATGAACGGGCTTTCTCTTTTAAAGAAGGATTAGGAATGGTAGTACTCAATTCCCAATACGGATTCATCGACCATACCGGACAGATACGGATTCCGTTTAAGTACGCAGCCGCTCACTCGTTTGAGCAAGAATGCGCACGTGTATGCCACGATGGATTATGGGGACTGATTGACAGACAAGGAAACTACATTCTTCCACCGACTTACAGTCAAATAGAACAATTCGCGGAAGGATTAGCCCTCGTCTCGCTACACAACAAAGTAGGATTCATTAATAAGAAAGGAGAAGTTGTCATTCCCTTGAAATATGATAATGGATGCTCTTTTTCTGAAGGATTGGCTGCTGTCTGTATTGAAAGCCAGTCGTCCAAGTGGGGGTATATAAACAAAGACAACCAAGAAGTACTTCCTTTTAAGTACGATATTGCAGAACCCTTTTATAACAACATAGCTCGAGTGGGTCTCTATGGAAAAAGCATGAAAATCAACAAGCAGGGCAGTGAATGTCTATAAAATAACCACTCTACGCATTTATTCATCTCAACACGCGAGGCATTCTGTTCTAAAACATCCCCTTACGAATAACAACGTAAGGGGATTTTTCGTACATTCGAACATGTTAAATCTTTAATACGTAACATTATGATTATCGGAGTACCAAAGGAAATCAAAAACAATGAGAACCGTGTTGGCATGACACCTTCGGGGGTGGCCGAAGTGGTAAAACAAGGGCATCGGGTATTTATCCAACATACAGCGGGAATAAATAGCGGTTTTCCGGATGAAGCATATCAAGCTGTCGGCGCGCATATCCTGCCAACAATAGAAGACATTTACGCCACTGCCGAGATGATCGTAAAGGTGAAAGAACCGATAGTCACCGAATATAACTTAATTAGAAAAGGACAGTTACTATTCACTTATTTCCATTTTGCTTCCGACCGGGAGTTAACTCTTGCCATGCTCTCCAACAAATCAATATGCCTGGCTTATGAAACTGTAGAAGAAGCAGATCACTCATTGCCTTTATTAATTCCTATGAGTGAAGTTGCCGGACGTATGTCTATCCAGGAAGGCGCCCGTTTTCTGGAAAAACCGCAAGGTGGAAAAGGTATTCTTTTGGGAGGCGTGCCAGGTGTTAAACCAGCTAAAGTATTAATTTTAGGAGGTGGAGTTGTAGGTAGCAATGCCGCACAAATAGCTGCAGGAATGGGGGCAGATGTCACTATTACAGATATAAATCTGGCACGTCTGCGCTATTTGAGCGAAACACTGCCGAAGAATGTAAAGACATTGTACGCATCCGAACTAAGAATCAGAAAAGAATTACCGGATGTTGATTTAGTTGTCGGTTCTGTACTGATTCCCGGTGATAAAGCACCACATTTGATTACCAAAGAGATGCTTTCAATAATGCAGCCCGGCACAGTATTAGTGGATGTGGCAATCGATCAGGGAGGATGTTTCGAAACGTCTCACCCGACTACTCACAGCGCACCGACTTATATTGTAGATGGAATTGTTCATTATGCAGTAGCTAATATTCCGGGAGCTGTGCCTTACACTTCCACTCTTGCACTGACTAATGCTACCCTCCCCTACGTAATGGCTTTAGCAAATAAGGGATGGAAAAAAGCCTGCAAAGAGAATCCAGCATTAGCACTCGGATTAAATATCGTAGAAGGAAAAATCGTTTATAAGGCCGTAGCCGACGTATTTGGTTTGAAGTACGAACCTGTCAGCCTATAATTTCACCACAGAGGACACAGAGGACACAGAGTTCTTCTCTCTCTTTCCGTAAGTAAAACAGAGCGATAAATACGATTCTCAATACGTGAGACTCTGTGTTACTAAAAAGATTAAACCTCTGTGTCCTCCGTGTCCTCTGTGGTGAAATAGAAATTATCATTTATCTTTCAAACAAATATTTCTTCTCCACCGCCTGCCAATAAGACTCAACCAATTCGTTCATCACCTCTGCCACCGACTGTCGACGGGATATTATTGCCGAAACCTGACCTATCTCCAGTTCACCTTCTTCCAAGTCTCCTTCAAACATACCTTTCTTTGCACGTCCTTTTCCTAGCAAGCTTCGTAATTCTTCAGCAGAAGCACCACTATCTTCAGCCTTCTCCACCGCCTCGCGGAAAGCATTCTTTACCAAACGCGTCGGAGCCAGCTTTTTCAATAACAACTTAGTATCTCCTTCACCAAGACTCAAGCAATAATCCTTAAATACCGGACTCGCTGAACTCTCGTCAGTCAGAGCAAAACGTGTTCCTATCTGCACACCTTCGGCTCCCAATACCATAGCAGCCAGTATTCCTTCTCCTGTGCCGACACCTCCTGCAGCTATCAAAGGCAATGTTGTAGCCTCACGTACAGCGGGAATCAAACAGAAAGTCGTTGTCTCTTCGCGTCCATTATGCCCTCCGGCTTCGAACCCTTCTGCCACTACCGCATCTACTCCGGCCTCCTCACATTTTACAGCAAAACGGGAAGAAGAAACAACATGAACAACCGTTATTCCACGCTCTTTCAACCACCCAGTCCACGTTTTCGGATTTCCGGCAGAGGTAAAAACAATCTTCACTCCCTCTTCCACCACAATATTCATGATCTCTTCTATCTGAGGATACATCAAAGGAATGTTTACACCAAAAGGCAATTTCGTGGCCGCATTGCATTTACGGATATGCTCGCGTAAAGTCTCCGGATGCATGGAACCGGCACCGATCAATCCCAGTCCACCGGCATTGCTCACAGCAGAAGCAAGACGCCAACCGCTGCACCACACCATGCCACCTTGAATAATAGGATACTGAATACCCAGAAGAGAAGTAATTCTATTCATAACCAATAATTTATCTATGTGTTAATAGGTTGACATGAGCGCATTGCTACATCAACACATCATTATAACGCCTTCAACGGGCAATCTGTTCAATTGGTTTATTTATCAATACAGTGGTAGAGTCTCCATAAGTTCTCAATACCTCCAACGTGCGGGCACGGTTATCCCGTCCCGTCTTATTCCAGAAATCTTTTGTAAAGACAGCCATCAGGTCAAGTCCGCCGATAGTTCCACCATTGATATACACTCCACTCCCACCAAACAAGGGAATAGGTGCATCCATCACTACCGTGTTCACCATCATTCCGTTAGCACGTTCACCCAACTGGCGGAAACGCACCCCACTCGCCTGTATCTCATCCAACGACTTACGCATTCCTTTTGCCATCGGATTGCGTGCCCAGTTTGAATAAGATCTTTGATGACGTATCTCGTAGAAAGGATCACCCCGCCAGGTATTTTTATCGATCTTTATCTTCTTCTGATAGATGGGATCCCAGTTATAGCGGGTATTTGCTTTATATGGCATCAGAGTCAACATCACTTTCGGTTTAGGCAATGCTTCAGGAAGCGATTCGTCAGGCATCATCCAGCTTTTCTCCTCCGACATCCGGGGAGTACCCACTGCGCTTCCGAAATCAATCGACTTCACAGCATCCATATTTAAATGCAACTCCTGGTCACTCTCCAGCAACTTCTTCAAATGCAAAGAATCTTGTGCCGTCCATACTTGCGCATATGCAAATACAGCGATCAGACACAGTGCCATTGTTGTTATAAACCGTTTCAATCCATCCATCCTTTTTACTCTTTCATTACCTATATTTCGGAGCACTTCATATACATTTTGCACGTATGAGAAGCTATCTTTTGAGCGTAATAATCCCCCTGTCAGCAGCAAAAGACTACTGATACAAACAAATGTTCCCACATGAATGTTTCCTATTTTTTACTTTCCGAAGGCTCCTCCCCCTTTATTACCACCAACGATAACCCGATCCACAAAGCGGCTCATCGTAGCACGGATCAATTGTCCATCTCGTTTTCGGATATTGGCGTTCTTCCCACCAACTACGATAACAAGCGGCTGCATCGAGTACTTCCTCATCGGTCAGGAAATAGATTGCTTCATAATTTTCAGCATTCGCCAATACCATTTTACAACCTAATGACGGAGGTGTGCCCTGACGGATAGATTCAATCACCCAAAGCATACACTCACCCAACCGAATCTTACCGTTGTTCATATTGTAAACCGACGGAAAAGAAGGGATAATAGTCAGATCTTCTGCATATTTTAAAAGTTCGGGAATGTCCTCTTCCGTGAAATGAGGAACTTCCACTACTCCTTTATCATTCTTCATCTTATACGTACCCGCCTTCAATTGTTTCACAAAAAGGGCAACGTCCGGATTGTTATAATCCATTTCTTCGCTGGTGCATCCTGTAAAAGATACAATCAGGCAAACAGCCATCCACAGCATTAGTAGTGTTTTTTTCATTTTCATAAGGATTAATACGTCATGCGAAGTCCGCAAAGTAAATTAAAATTAGTCGGCCGTTTCGTTCGTACCGTAGCCAATTTCGAATCTGTCTTGAAATGATGCGAAACTCCGGGTTCGGCAAAAACAGCAAGTCGGTCATTAATCTTATAGTTGATTCCAATACCGGCAGTCACTGCCAGCTGGATAGGTTCTTCTTTAAAACTGTTGTCCGGTGCACCGGCAATACATTTATCGGCTATTCCTCCCACAGTAGCATAAAGGTCAACTTTCTTCGTATCCACCAACGTCACGTTCACTTTAACGGGGATCCCCAGATAGTGCAAGTGCTGCCCTGCAGAACGGAGGTTCGAATAGAGCAGTCCGGTTTCTATGCCGAGAAAATCGTTCAACTTACGTTCTACCGTCACCCCTGCGGAAACCGGCATTTTATAAGTACCATTATCTGCCGGAAGTGCTGTACCCACTTGAACTTTCATCGCCCAACGATGCTTTTTCACTGCTTTGGGTTGAACCATATTGACATTCGACTGTTCTTCCGGAGCGACAGATGACTCTGTATTACCGTTTGTTGCCTGCCAATAACCATTATGCCCCTGATTACCATATTGGTTGCCATTTCCCGTAGAAGTAGTGGAAGAAAAAGAAAACGACATGGAGAAAGTGATAGAAAGAGAATCTTCTTCCTCTGTATATTGCGACAGCATACCGTAAGATTTCGGAGCCGGTTTCGGCAACACCGGTTCTACCGGCAGCGGTAACTGATTGACGCGTATTCCATCTCCATCCATCTGTCCTCCATTCGTCACGGCTATCTTTGTAAATGCTTCTTCCATATCTTCCTTTGGAGAGAAATACAAGAAAGTAGCCGACGAGGCTGCCAAAACGAGCAATACAGACGCCGCAGCCGCCACACGGAAGAGCAGAATCCGGCGACGATGCTGGCAAGCCACAGGAATTTCCTGCGAGAGCTCTTCCCAAAAGCCATCCCGTACACTCATCCCGGCATCAGCGAGACGTGTGCGAAACAGATCGGTTATTTCATCATTTTCTTTCTTCATGATTCCTATACTCTTTAATTCTTTTTGCTAACAAATATTTGGCCCGGTGCAACTGCGAAGTAGATGAATGCTCTTTAATGTGAAGCATCTTGGCTATCTCCTTGTGCGATTTCTCTTCAAACACATAAAGGTTGAAAACGGTTCGGCAACCATCCGGCAATTCGGCAATAAAAGCCATCAACTGCTCTTCGGATATTCCAGTCCCTCCTCCCGAATCCGATATATCCGGTATATCGGGAAGCTGCTCTTCATGCACTACCAACTGACTGACTCGTTTCTCCCGTCGCAGGAAATCGAGTGATTGAGTGACCATCACCCGGGTGATCCATGTACAGAGTGAAGACTCACCCCGGAACGAGAAGTTGGTAAAAATCTTGATGAAACCGTCATGCAGTACATCGTGCGCCGCATCCATATCGCCCGTATAGCGGAAACATACCGCCAGCATCTGTTTGGAATAGAGGGTGTAAAGTTCCTTTCGGGCTGAATCCTTTCCTGCCCGACAGCCCTTTATCAGTTCTATCTCGTTTTCCAAAGTCAATTACTTTTTTTAAAATCGAACGTATGTCTGCGTCGTTTGCTTATTAGACGCGAGAATTTGAGGAATGCTGCAAGGAATATTGCTAAAAGAAGTTAAAGAATACGATTCACCACAGAGGACACAGAGTACACAGAGGAACAATGATAGGAAATTCTTCCTATAAAATAAATTTAAATCCTCTGTGTACTCTGTGTCCTCTGTGGTGAAAAAAAATCAGCACGCTTTGAAACTCATATCCAGTCCTTTCACTGAATGAGTCAAAGCTCCTACAGAGATGAAGTCTACGCCACATTCGGCATAGTCGCGGAGCGTATCAAAGGTGATACCACCCGAAGATTCAGTTTCGTATTTACCTGCCACCATCTCTACTGCTTTCTTCGTCATTTCGGGAGTGAAGTTATCAAACATGATACGGTCTACTCCACCGAGATCAAGAACTTGCTGCAGTTCGTCGAAGCTGCGGACTTCTATTTCTATTTTCAGGTCTTTGCCTTTTTCCTTGCAATATTCTTTGGCACGGGTGATGGCTTTGTCGATACCTCCGGCAAAGTCCACATGATTGTCTTTCAGAAGAATCATGTCGAACAGACCAATACGATGGTTTACTCCGCCACCGATTTTCACAGCCATTTTTTCAAGGATACGCATACCGGGAGTTGTCTTGCGGGTGTCAAGCACACGGGTATTTGTGCCTTCCAACACCTTTGCATATTTACGGGTCATTGTTGCAATACCGCTCATACGCTGCATCACGTTCAACATCAGGCGTTCGGTTTGAAGCAAAGATTGCACTTTTCCTTCCACTACCATTGCTACGTCACCCGGTTTCACTTCTGTTCCGTCATTGATAAACACTTCCACTTTCATGGTAGGATCGAAACGGTTGAAGATTTCTTTAGCAACTTCGATGCCAGCCAACACACCGGCTTCTTTGATAAGCAATTTTGATTTTCCCATTGCCGTAGCGGGAATACATGAAAGGGTGGTATGATCACCATCACCTATATCTTCTGCAAAAGCAAGATCGATCAACTTGTCGATCAGTTCTTTTTCCTTATTCATTGATCTTGTCAATTCTTATTTGATGTATTAAATATTGATTCTGCACTTTCTTCAGGAAACAGTTCACACGAAAGTTCCCATTAGTAGTAGCCAACGTACCGATAACGAAACTTGATTCATCCCGTTTTCCCTGATGGTTCACGTTAAATCCGCTGACTTTATTCTTCGTAAAGAATTCCTGCATGGTAGCTGTTGCTTTCTGTTTGTCAACGTTTGTCGAGCGACCTTGGAGCACCAAGTTTACCTTGTCCCCCATATACTTACTCAGCTCTTGCGAGCTTCCTCTTTTAAATGCCGTTATCACTCCTGCCGGTATCTCCTGCGCCATCAGCAACGAGAGAGAAAGAAGCAAAGCGGTCATTCCTGCAAGCACTCGTTTTTTCATAAATACAAGCTTTTAAGTTGAAGTTTAAAGCTTTAAACTTTCAACTAATGATAGGCAAAGGTAAGCATTAATTGCAGAATAACATAAAAAATGCCTATTTTTGTGCAATAATCAGAATTGTAAACGTATGAAAACAACCCTGCTCGTCGTAGGACGAACCGTAGAACAACACTATATAACTGCGATCAACGACTATATCCAGCGTACTAAACGCTATATCACTTTCGATATGGAAGTGATCCCCGAACTGAAAAACACCAAGAGCCTTTCAATGGAAGTGCAGAAAGAAAAGGAAGGGGAACTGATACTGAAAGCTCTTCAACCGGGCGACGTGGTGGTATTGCTCGATGAGCACGGAAAAGAAATGCGTTCTCTGGAGTTCGCCGAATATATGAAGCGGAAAATGAACACGGTCAACAAACGACTGGTATTCATTATCGGAGGGCCTTATGGCTTTTCTGAAAAAGTTTATCAAGTGGCACACGAAAAGATTTCAATGTCCAAGATGACTTTCTCACATCAGATGATCCGGCTGATATTCGTTGAGCAGATTTATCGGGCGATGACTATATTGAATGGAGGGCCGTATCATCATGAATAGTAACTTATCTCATATACTATTATAAACGAGACAAAATAGACTTTTTAATTTCGTCCCAAGATACATCCACAAACATATAAGGCATTGGCTCCTCCTCCGCATCTTCAAAATAAGCTAAACTTTTCATAGCCATAAAAGAAGATGAGTCAGGATATTTTTGAGAATAGAAATCCAACAGATTTTTCAATGAATACTTTTTCAACAAAAAGTATTCATTGAAAAATCTTTTTTAGTACCTCTCCCTTCAATAGCAGTAATTTTCATTGCCGCAATATCTCTAGGACTTGCCAAACGTATCCCATCTTTATATACGACATCATCAAGCCAAGGATAAGTATAGTTCACGATATCTATTTTAACCTCATTCAATACGTAAATGTGTATATTCTTAGAATCATTTAAGATAGTCAGTGTCCCAAGTGTTCGCAAAGCTTCCTTCAAATCTTGAGAATCTACATTAATCTGACCAAAAAAATCCAAATCGACCGACTTTCGATGTCCTAATTGCAAAGCTAATGCAGTACCACCGACTAGACGAGTATTACAAAGTACAGGTAACTGTTGCAACTGTTTTAAAAGTTCCAGTGTTGTGGATTCGACCGTTGATAAGTGTAACATCTAAATTGTTCTTTAGGAGTTTGTGAAATGGCAGAAAGATAAGCTAAAGCCCGAGGCTCCAATTCACGAAACCCTTTAGCTATTTCGACGATTCTCCCAAGACCATAATATTGTTTTACAATATTCCAATCTTGCAACATACCATATTCAAGCACTCTCTTTATTATATATTGTGAATGCTTCTCCATATCCAAATCATCTTTATTGACATCCCAAAAAAGATATGTTGAAAATCGAGTAATATATTCTTCCATTATCTATCGTATTGCAATCCTTAATATGACAAAGATAAAAATAAAAAATGAATCGAACGCAAGCTAATAGCTATATTTCACAAAACTGTATTATTCTCTTCTTCATAGATTTTATTAAAAACTCTACAAAGTTTTTTTTCATCCGCAATTAGTTGACGAAGTTCTGCCAACCGTCCGGCATTATCCGATTGGGATATCCACAACTTCAGATACCCTCCTTCTGCATATTTTTCAGTTAGATGTTTCCGAAAACGGGCGTATTGCTCTTCTTTATCCATCTCCGGATAATGAGACAGCCCATATTGTACGGTACGACGTAAAGTGACTTCGGGATCAATAATTCGGTCAGCCTCGGCAACAATCATTCCATAGATTGTTCTGGGAGCCTGTTTATTAGAAGCCCGATGATCTTCTATCGCCTCTTTCATCTGCAACAGCTGCTCATCCGTAAACCAACGCCGCAAAGTTTCGTCCGCTAGCAACACTTTGCCGGAGGTTATATGATGAAATTCACGTCCTTCGTATAATCCCAAGTCATGATAAGCAGCAATGACATAAACCATCGAATAATCGACTTCATAATGTGCCGCTAATTTCAGACTTTCCTCCATAACCTTTTCTACATGGTCTATTTGATGCGCTTTATCAAAGTTAGCGTATTGAGGGATAATACTTTGCCGAACATAGTTTTGCAATTCAACAGGCACATGATGAGTCATATTCGATATTTTTAGCAAGTGAATTCCTTTATTTTTATTATTCCCGATTCATCAAACGATGTTCTGCCATCTGTTCGAACTTTGTTCCCGGACGACCATAATTGGCATACGGATAAATGGAAATACCACCGCGAGGAGTAAATATCCCGGTTACTTCTATGTATTTGGGATTCATCAACCGGATAAGATCTTTCATGATGATATTCACACAATCTTCATGAAAGGCTCCATGACTGCGGAAACTGAAAAGATAGAGTTTCAAACTCTTGCTTTCCACCATTTTTATATCAGGAATGTAGCTGATACGTATTTCGGCAAAGTCCGGCTGTCCGGTAATAGGACACAGACTTGTGAACTCCGGGCAGTTGAAACGTACCCAGTAATCATTTTCAGGATGCTTATTATCAAAGGCTTCCAGTACTTCAGGAGCATAATCTTGCTTATACTCGGTTTTTCTTCCTAACAAGGAAAGTTGGTCTTTTAATTCAGTCATTGCACTCGTTAACTACAACCTCTACCCTAAACAAAAAAATGCATTTCCTCTTTCACCTATCACCGTTCAGCCTCAAACGCTTTATTCATCGAGGTTTCAGTGGTGAAAGATTCATTTTACAACCTATCACCGCATCTATCACCTATCACCATCAACTCTTAACCCACGTTTGCTTTCTCCTCATCTTACTTGTTACGGTGAGTTTCATTGCCTGAAACAATGTGTTTCCCGTGCTGAAACAAAGTGTTTCATTACTTGGAACAAACTGTTTCAAGCCTTGAAACTATAGTTTCAAGCGTTAGAAACTTTAGTTTCCTACCGTTGAAACTCTAGTTTCTCACCGATGAAACAACAGTTTCATGCTGTTGAAACTAATCTAAGCCTATACGTTCCGGATAGAAGCTACTACCATTTATTAATTAGAACGTACCGGTGACGGCAAGTAGTGACAGCAAAATATCAAATTTAGCTGCTGTCACTACTTGCTGTCACAGACTAGACATTTCATAATCAAGCACTTACCTACAACAATGTGACAGATGACAACAAAAAATGCATTTTAATCTCTATGTAGAGATATTATTGATTCTTACTTTTTAAATACTTCTCCAATCCCTCCCGACGTAGTGTACAAGCCGGACAGTGTCCACAACCATCTCCCTGAACGCCATTATAGCAAGTCAGAGTCTCGGTGCGAATCAGTTCCAGCACTCCCAGTTCGTCGGCCAATGCCCATGTTTCTGCCTTATCAATCCACATCAAAGGGGTATGAATCACAAATTGTTCATCCATAGCCAGATTGAGAGTTACATTAAGAGACTTAATAAAGGCATCACGGCAGTCGGGATAACCGCTGAAATCCGTTTGAGAAACTCCCGTTACCAAATGATTAATACCACGTTCACGGGCATATACCGCCGCGATACTTAGAAAAAACAGATTACGTCCCGGAACAAAGGTATTGGGAACGCTATCTGCTGGTTTTTCCTGATCCATCACCATCGTAGTATCGGTCAATGAATTGCGACCTAACTGTCCGATAAAGGAAACATCCATCACATCAAATTCCACTTCTGCTTTCCGGGCTATCTCCCGTGCAAGCTCCACCTCTTTCTGATGCTTCTGACCATACAGGAAACTCAAAGCATATACTTTCTTAAAGTTGCGTTTTGCCCAAAACAAACAAGTAGTAGAGTCCTGTCCACCGCTAAACACAACCAATGCTGCTTCTCTATTCATATTCTATCTTAAATATCTTTGATTTTCAACACATTATAAGAGATATCGGTATCATACACATCACTACCGTCTACCTTCTTAATGGCTTTCACTACACGGATTGTCACCGGAAGGATCATAACTTCATACATGGATTTCAGCACAATCTGAATCCCCATCATGATAAGCAGTTCTTTCCAAGCAATGATTCCGCCAAAAGCTACCGGGAAGAAAATCAGTGAATCGGCAGTCTCACCTACTACAGTAGACCAGATGGCACGGGCCGAAAAGTTACGTCCCTGACTGGCTACTTTCATCTTACTCATCACATACGCATTGAGAAATGAGCCTACCAGAAAAGCCATCAGACTGGCAACCACGATACGAGGCGCCATGCCGAATACAAAATCAAAATGTTCTTCACCCTCCCAGAAAGGAGCAGCCGGAATGGCAACAGCTATCAACCCAAGAGCAACCACGAAGAAGTTCATGGCAAAACCGCTCCAAATGATGAGCCGCGCTTTCTTGAATCCCCAAACTTCGGCGATACAATCATTAATAATATAAGAAATAGGAAAAACTAATAATCCGGCTGTCACGGTCAGACTACCCACCTGGATTACTTTTGTTTCAAGAAGATTGGCTGCAATGAGACAGACATTAAACAGAATGCCCAGCAGCATAAAGGGTACAGATACTTTCTCTTTCATTATTCCTGTTTTTTACGTGGTGTTCTAGAATACACGACCGCTATTCACGGCATCATACTTTATTTTTATCTTTCGGGGGCAAAGGTATAAGAAAAAAGCGAGAGGGCAAAAAGAAAAGAACAACATTTTAAACACCTATCTTTTTCTACTCATACTATAATCGTTTTGAAATAAGTCAAGTCATAAAAAAACAGGCACGGATTACACGGATTTCACGGTTTTAAGAGATTGGATAGACTATTAAAAACCGTGTTAATCCGCGTAATCCGTGCCTAAAATATATTCCTTATCGTACCATTTAAAGTAATTTTTGGTGCAGTGGTCCGGCTTGTTCATCTGCAACAGTATATAAAAGTGTCCCAACTTATTTTTTAGCGATTACTTATTTTCTATGAGATTGACAAAAAACGACCTTTTCATATCCTTTCTTCTCGAAAAAATATTTATATTTGCAGCGAGGATTGGACCATTATTGACAGCCAATCTTCATGTTTTAGGACATTTAATTTATCTTATTAGAAAAGTCGCGTTTTCGAAACAGAAATCAAAATTAGATGTCCGCACTGAACTTATATCCAAATTAAGACATATAAGTACAGGTGCGGGCATACTATATTCGATTTCTGTGGGCTCGCGCGACTGCCTCTAGTAAGGAATATATGTATCGTCCGTGCCTCTTATTTTATTATAATCCGGCGGCGGCGCATACACTAAAAAAACAAATGAGGTATGACAACAAAACAATGGATTGGCATTGAAGAAGCCGCAGAGAAGTATCAAGTATCTATCAGACGTATCAATACGTGGTGCAAAAGACAGGAAATTACTTTCACAGAAATTGACCATTACCTGATGCTGGATGAAAACAGTTTGCTGGAATGTATCGAACGAAACACACAGCTTGCCCTTACAAATGAAGAGTTTGAACGACGCAAAGAAAAACTCATAAGAGAAAACGAAGAAAATCTATTTATTCTCCAATCATTAGCGCCACTAACCCCAATGATGCGTCTGATAATAAAAGAACTTGCCGGAATGATTCAAAATGAAAACAGAAGACGCATGTTCCTGTTTGTCACACTGGAAGGTAATTTCAAAAAATATGCAGAAGAATCCTGCCAAGATTTCTTTTATATTCGAAGAGAGTTTCAGATACTTATTCGGGATATTCAATCCCGAATCGGATTTCTAAAGACATACAAAGACGAAATGACGTATCTCAAAGCGGCACTGCGACTATACGAAATGAACTTCGGCAGAAATCTATTCAGCAAGAATAGTTTAGAAAAGGAAAGTCCGGCAGCCCGGGAAAAGAAAAATGCCATCCACCTGCTCAATACTCCTATTCGTGACTTTGAGTTTGACCCAAGGTCAAGTCGGGTGCTAGGCGAAAACGGTGTACAGACACTTCGGGATTTATTAAAAATCACCTATAAATACGGATGGAATAGAATAAATAAACTACCGAACATTGGTCCGACCTCACTAAATAAGTTAATCAACCGACTGAAACTGTTGAATATCCTTGATGATGAAGAAGGGTGCTATCTCTATAAATATTTGGATGAATGAAAACAATCATGAAATTTCCCTAACATCGAAATCCTTTTAGTCGCTCTGTTGTTCTAAGTGCATGTTTAATCAAAAAAATATATCATGGAACATCAAGTCTTCTTATCGGTTACTACGGTGGGAAGACTGTTTTTTTAACTATTTCGGAGAGCGAAAATATAAAATTGTTTTATCTCTGAAAAAAGAAAACTTCAACAAGCTCCAGTTGTTCGGAGTTTCCGAACAACTAAGGCGATATCTATGCTACTGCCGTGGATTTATTCCTATGTTGAAGATAGTATTAAAACGTTGATGGACGGCATTCAGCAGAAAATAAACAAGCCTCCCCATCAGTCGTCGTATTCTGACAGGAAGGCTCATCACTTTGACCTTAAAACACATCACTCAATCAGGCACCTGCATCAGGAAGAAAAATCTTTCAGTTCCTCTTTCAACCGCTTACGGATGAAAAACAAACGGCTCTTTACCGTTCCCATCGGCAATCCTAATTTTTCGGCAATTTCTCGATACTTAAATCCGGCAACAAACATCTGAAAAGGAACTTTCATTTCTTCCGGTATGGAATGTATCACCCGATACAGTTGTTTCATATCATACGTAAACTCAAACCTGTCGGCATCTTCATCCTCGATCAAATGTTGCTGATTGATAGAATAACTGTCATCAATCAGATTCATTTCGCGAACTGTACGACGATAGTTATTGACAAAAATATTACGCATAAGCGTATACATCCACCCTTTCAGATTCTTACTATATGTAAACTTTTCACGATTATCCAATGCTTGCAACACACAGTCCTGAACCAAATCATTGGCAGAGTCACGATCTGCCGTCAATTTATATGCGAAGCGATGCAAATCCGGTTGTATCGCCAATATTCCTTTAGTAAAATCCACTTTTTCCATCATCGTATTTCTTTTATCTAATTAGTACGATACAAAGATCCGCTTTTTTAGAATCATTATAAATAGCAATTCTTCCGATTAGTTTGGCTATTTTTCCTTTGCCCCTCTCAACCATTTCTTTTTTTAGTTGTTCATTGGGCATTCACCTAAAACTTAACTGATAATGAGAACAAGCTTTAAAATGGTAGCCATGCTACTGGGGATAGGAATTTTTCCCCTCTGTGCTCATGCACAAAAGAAAGTAATCATCGAAGATGAAGAACCCAATTCCATCATGTTTGTTTCGAAGAACAAAGCAGGAGATGAAATCATCCGAATCATGAACGACCGTTCGCAGATGCGTTTCCACGACCCGAATGCTCCCCGCTTCCTGCTCACCGACCAAAAAGGGAAATTTGCCCTGGGCATCGGAGGATATGTCCGTGCAACGGCAGAGTATGACTTTAACGGTATCGTAAATGATGTCGATTTCTATCCGGCATTGATTCCACAACGCGGAAGCGGCAATTTTGCCAAGAATCAATTCCAGATGGACATCACCACTTCTACCCTATTCCTCAAACTGGTAGGACGTACGAAACATCTGGGAGACTTCGTTGTCTACACAGCCGGAAACTTCCGGGGTGACGGAAAAACCTTTGAATTGCAGAACGCTTATGCGCAATTCCTCGGTTTCACGATCGGATACAGCTACGGTTCGTTCATGGACCTCTCCGCACTGCCTCCTACCATCGACTTTGCAGGTCCTAACGGGTCGGCATTTTACCGCACCACGCAATTGAGTTATATGTACGATAAGTTGAAAAACTGGAAATTCGGTGTTTCAATGGAAATGCCTTCAGTAGACGGTACAACCAACAATGACTTGTCTATCAACACCCAACGGATGCCGGACTTCGCCACTTCCGTACAGTATAACTGGAATAGTAGCAGTCACGTTAAATTAGGTGCTATTGTCCGTAGTATGACTTACTCAAGTAACGTACATGAGAAAGCCTATTCCGCCACCGGATTCGGGTTGCAAGCATCTACAACATTCAATATTACCAAGAAATTACAGGCATTCGGACAGTTTAATTATGGAAAAGGTATCGGATCTTACCTGAACGATTTAAGTAATCTGAACGTAGATATCGTTCCCGATCCTGATAATGAGGGAAAAATGCAGGTTCTCCCGATGCTGGGATGGTATGCAGGGTTGCAATATAACCTTTGTCCGAGCATCTTTATATCCGGCACATATAGTTTATCCAGACTTTATTCTGAAAACGGATATCCAAGTGAAAATCCGGAATCCTATCGGAAAGGACAGTATTTAGTGGCTAATGCTTTCTGGAATGTAAGCAGTAACCTGCAAGTGGGCGTAGAATATTTAAGAGGATGGCGTACTGATTTCAGTTCTTCAACCCGCCACGCCAACCGGTTGAATATGCTGGTACAGTATTCTTTCTAAACTAACAATACATAATAGAGTATTTGTATAAAATTGAAGAGGGAGACAGCAATTGAAATGCTATCTCCCTCTCATCATCATTATTAACTCCGTATTTTATTGAGTTCTAAATCATTTAGAACCTGTAGTCAATGCTAAGACCAAATACTTTGTTGGTACGACTATAGACATTGGTACCAGGCAATCCTGTACCATTATAATTTGAGAATTCTTTCGTATAATCTTCGTAAGTAGTCCACATATAGCCAACATTCAAAGCTGCTCTTTCACTCAATTTCACCTTCGCTCCAAAGCCTAATGTATAGGAATCGCAAGAAAAACTGGTATCGCTCTGAAAGTTGTCAGACAATCCGTAATCCGTAATTTGTCCACCACAACTTAACGTCAATTGTCTGGTTACATCCCATTCAATACCTGCCAGATATTCGTTAGTCCCCTTAGTCAAGAACTTCTGCTTTCCATCTGCCATACCTGCTTTCTTGTCATCATAAAAGTGATATTCTACAGATGCACGCAGTACTGGAAGAAACTCATAAGCCACTGCTACCGAAAGCATGGAAGGAATATCATTCGGAGTATTGACACCGTTTTTATAGTTGCCTATCAAAGCCTCTGCTTCAGTCGGATATTCCAATTTATGAGTTTTATTTTCAATGTTCATGTTAGCCTTGAACTCATACTTGGCTCCAATGTTCAACTTGTTCCATTTTACATCCACGCCTATCACCGGAGTTAACCCCCAACCTGTCTGGTCACAGTCCAAGGCCAAATTCATCAAGTCTGTATCTCCCACTTTAGCATCCAAGAATCCCTCATAACCTCCCGAAAAATAATTCATACGGGCACCGGCAAAAGCTGAAAGCCAATCAGTTATTTTATAAGATAAGCCCAACTGCAAGGAATAGATGTATTGTCTGCCATCCATAGCACTATTGATGATATATTTGTCCGGGGTCATTATCGGCCCTCCTTGCGCTACTCCATCCAAACTCTTTTGGAATATTTTTGCCATAGCAGCCGACTCAAATATAGGTAAACCGTCATCAAACGACGCCTTTCCACCTCCGGCAGTTATAGCGAAGAAACCGGAAATAGTCCAATCTCCTTTCTTATATGCAGCAAACACACTGGGAATAACCGGCGCGGCAGCTTTTCCTTTATAATATTTACTATAAGGCTTGTCGGAAACAGTAGGAACAGGAGCGGTAGGATCTGTTAAATTAAGACCACTATATGTCATAAAGCTGGCATCAATATTTCTCGTCTGAAAAGCACTCTGAATGCTCAATCCCACATGGAAACCATCATTCGGCAAAAAAGCTAAACCGGCAGGATTAGACAAAGCTCCGTCTATTTCAAAGGTAGCACCACGAGATAGCATACGAAGAAAAGCAGCGTGTTGATTAGTATTTGTCAGAAGACCTCCGGCAAAAGTTGGAATTGAAACGATTAGCATCACAAATCCAATCAAGGAAATTTTTCTCATCTAAATCTTTTTTAAAATTATTCGGGCGCAAAGATATAACAATATTGCACACGGAGCACATATTTGTGCATTTATTTTCATTTACCCAGCATTTTAATTGAAAAATCAAACTGTTTCTAATGAAACAATCTATTTCCCGGACAATGGATTGAGTAAACAAATCAAGCTGTTCCGGTGTTTAACATTATATAATTTATAGAATAATATTATGGCCTATACAATTGCATTTTTCGGCACAAAGCCTTATGATGAGTCCTCTTTCAATGACAAAAACAAAGAGTTCGGGTTTGAGATACGCTACTACAAAGGGCATCTGAATAAAAACAACGTACTACTGACACAAGGAGTGGATGCTGTCTGTATCTTTGTGAACGACGTTGCCGACGCAGAAGTAATCCGTGT
This sequence comes from Bacteroides sp. D55t1_190419_B8, assembly GCF_015558905.1. NCBI lineage: Bacteria > Pseudomonadati > Bacteroidota > Bacteroidia > Bacteroidales > Bacteroidaceae > Bacteroides > Bacteroides sp. D55t1_190419_B8. The sequence continues at coordinate 4,627 of NZ_JADMOU010000009.1, read as the reverse complement.
GATGGCAGCCAACGGAGTAAAACTATTGGCACTACGCTGTGCCGGATTTAATAATGTAGATTTAGATGCTGCCGCCGCTGCCGGAATTACCGTAGTACGGGTTCCTGCCTACTCTCCTTATGCCGTTGCAGAGTACACCGTAGCTCTTATGTTATCGCTAAACCGGAAAATTCCCCGTGCTTCCTGGCGTACCAAGGACGGCAATTTCTCCCTGCACGGCCTGATGGGATTCGACATGCATGGAAAAACAGCAGGCATCATCGGCACAGGAAAAATAGCGAAAATACTGATTCACATCTTAAAAGGGTTTGGAATGAACGTATTGGCTTACGACCTCTATCCGGACCATAACTTCGCCCGTGAAGAACAAATAGTTTATACTTCATTGGACGAACTATATCACAATTCGGATATCATCTCCTTACATTGTCCGCTCACCGAAGCGACCAAATACCTGATTAATGACTACTCTATCAGCAAAATGAAAGACGGAGTAATGATTATCAATACCGGCCGTGGACAGCTGATTCATACCAACGCACTGATCGAAGGATTGAAGAACAAAAAAATAGGTTCTGCAGGACTGGACGTATATGAGGAAGAAAGTGAATACTTCTACGAAGACCAATCCGACCGTATTATCGACGATGATGTACTCGCCCGTTTGCTTTCATTCAATAATGTGATCGTCACTTCTCATCAAGCTTTTTTCACACATGAAGCGATGGAGAATATTGCTGCGACCACCCTGCAAAACATAAAAGATTTTATCAAACATAAGCCTTTGCTAAATGAAGTGAAGAAATAAAACTTTTAAGCTCCTTTCTTTGTTTACAAAACATATAAACAAATAAGAGAAAGGACAGATTTTATGAAAAAAGTAATACATAAAGCAGATACAAGAGGACATTCCCAGTATGACTGGTTGGATAGTTACCATACTTTTAGTTTTGACGAATACTTCGACTCCAATCGTATCAACTTTGGTGCCCTTCGCGTATTGAATGATGATAAGGTTGCACCCGGAGAAGGTTTTCAGACTCACCCGCATAAGAATATGGAAATCATCTCCATCCCTCTGAAAGGACATCTGCAACATGGAGACAGCAAGAAGAACAGCCGCATCATTACTGTTGGAGAAATTCAGACAATGAGTGCCGGAACGGGAATCTTCCACAGTGAAGTGAATGCAAGCCCTGTAGAACCGGTAGAATTCCTGCAGATCTGGATTATGCCGAGAGAACGGAACACCCGTCCCGTTTACCAGGATTTCAGCATTGCAGAACTGGAACGTCCGAATGAACTGGCAGTCATCGTATCTCCCGACGGCAGTACACCTGCTTCCCTTTTACAAGACACCTGGTTCTCAATCGGTAAAGTTGAAGCCGGAAAGAAACTGGGTTATCATATGCATCAAAGTCATGCAGGCGTCTATATTTTCCTCATTGAGGGAGAAATTGTAGTAGACGGCGAAGTATTGAAACGCCGCGATGGTATGGGTGTTTACGATACCAACAGTTTCGAACTGGAGACACTGAAAGATTCACATATCCTATTAATAGAAGTACCTATGTGATTCCATCATTAGAAATTAAGAACTAAAAACAGCCAGATAATCTTATGGCGAAATTAAACATAGCAGATATCCGACAGGAATATACGAAAGGCGGGTTGCGGGAAAGTGAACTTCCCGGCGACCCGCTTTCGCTTTTCAATCGTTGGCTACAAGAAGCAATTGAGGCAGAGGTGGACGAACCGACTGCAGTCATTGTAGGAACCGTATCTCCCGAAGGGAGACCGTCTACCCGTACCGTATTATTAAAAGGGCTCCATGATGGAAAATTTGTCTTTTATACCAATTACGAAAGCCGTAAAGGCAGGCAATTGGCACAAAATCCGTATATCTCCCTCTCTTTTGTGTGGCACGCCCTCGAAAGACAAATACATATAGAGGGAATAGCGACGAAAGTTCCTCCGGAAGAATCGGATGAATATTTCCGGAAACGTCCTTATAAAAGCCGGGTCGGTGCACGAATTTCTCCTCAAAGTCAACCTATAATAAGCAGAATGCAATTAATACGGTCTTTTGTCAGGGAGGCAGCCCGGTGGATCGGTAAAGAAGTGGAAAGACCTGATAATTGGGGCGGATACGCCGTTACCCCCACAAGGATTGAATTCTGGCAAGGACGTCCCAACCGCCTGCACGACCGTTTTCTATATACCCTGCAACCGGACAGGGAATGGAAAATCAGTCGTCTTGCTCCTTGATTTCGTCGATTTTTCTTGGCAACTCCAACTAGAATACGTAATATTGCAACTATAAAATAGTCAGCTTATGACACTGGATTATATTTATCACAGCGGTTTCGCCATCGAAATGGAAGGTGCAACCGTTATCATCGATTACTACAAAGATTCTTCCGAAACGGAACATAACCGGGGAATCGTACATGATTATCTCCTGAAAAGGCCGGGTAAGCTATATGTATTGGCCACCCATTTCCATCCCGACCACTTTAACCGTGAGATATTGACCTGGAAAGAACAACGCCCCGACATTCAATATATTTTCTCCAAAGATATCTTGAAATCCCATCGTGCCAAAGCCGAAGATGCTTTCTATATTAAAAAAGGAGAAACATACGAAGACGAGACAATTCGTATCGATGCTTTCGGCTCAACGGATGTCGGCAGTTCGTTCCTGCTTCACCTGCAAGATTGGAGTATTTTCCATGCCGGCGACTTGAACAACTGGCATTGGAGTGAGGAATCTACTGAAGAAGAGATCCGAAAAGCCAATGGTGATTTCCTTGCAGAAGTTAAATATTTAAAAGAAAAAGCGCCAAACATCGATTTAGTACTATTCCCGGTGGATCGGAGAATGGGAAAAGATTACATGAAAGGGGCAAAACAGTTCATCGAACAAATAAAAACTACTATATTTGTGCCCATGCACTTCAGTGAAGATTACGAGGGGGGAAATGCGCTTCGTAGTTTTGCTGAAAATGCCGGATGCCGTTTTATCAGCATCACCCATCGGGGCGAAAGTTTTGAGATTACCAAATAAACACATGATAATTATGAATAAATTTACGATTCTGTTTCTTACCCTGTTCCTTGCATTGCCGATGGCGATGAAGGCAGATTCTGCAAAAGAGAAGAAAGACGACACCAGGTACCTTGTAGGAGCTGTTCCTGAAGTAGATGGTAAAGTAGTATTTTCCAAAGAATTCCAGATTCCCGGAATGAGTCAGGCACAAATCTACGACACAATGACAAAGTGGATGGACGAACGTCTGAAAGAAAATAAAAATATTGATAGCCGCATTGTTTTCTCTGACGAAGCAAAGGGGACAATTGCCGGTGTTGGAGAAGAATGGGTTGTTTTCAGTTCAAGCGCCCTTTCATTAGACCGTACACTGGTCAACTATCAGATTACCGTAACCTGTAAACCCGGCAACTGTCTGGTAGAGCTTGAGAAAATCCGTTTCACTTACCGTGAAACAGAGAAATACAAAGCAGAAGAATGGATCACCGATAAATATGCGCTCAATAAAGCAAAGACCAAATTAGTGCGCGGCTTAGCTAAATGGCGTAGAAAAACTGTAGATTTCGCAGATGATATGTTTATGGATGTAGCAGTAGCTTTCGGAGCACCTGATACTCGTCCGAAGACAGAGAAAAAGAAAAAAGAAGAAGAGCAACAAAAAACATCTGTTGTGGCCGCTGCCGGTCCGATCATTATCGGTCAGGGAGGTAAAGTTACCACTACCGAATCTGCTCAAACCACCATTCCTGCGGCTACTTTGACTCCCGCCACTCCGGCTACCAAAGTTGCATCCGACGCATCCGGTTATACAGAAATTGATTTGAAACAAATTCCGGGCGAAGTATATGCTTTAATGGGAAGTGGCAAATTAGTGATCAGCATCGGAAAAGATGAGTTCAACATGACCAATATGACTGCAAATGCAGGTGGTGCATTGGGTTATCAATCAGGAAAAGCTGTTGCATATTGCACACTTTCACCCGATCAACCTTATGACGCAATAGAAAAGGCAGACAGCTATACACTAAAATTGTATGCTCCGAACCAAACAACTCCTTCAGCTGTTATCGAATGTAAGAAAATGCCTTCACAGACAACTCCGCAAGCCGGACAACCCCGTACCTATGTTGGAGAAATTGTGAAACTCTTAATGAAAAAATAAGGAAAATTGCAACAATGGAAATAAAAAGTAAATTTGACCATTTTAATATCAACGTTACAAACCTGGAGCGGAGTATCGCTTTTTATGAGAAAGCACTCGGCTTAAAAGAACATCATCGGAAAGAAGCATCCGACGGTTCATTCACACTGGTTTACCTGACAGATAATGAAACGGGATTCCTATTGGAATTGACATGGCTCAAAGATCATACTGCTCCATACGAACTGGGGGAAAACGAAAGTCACCTCTGTTTTCGTGTAGCCGGTGATTACGATGCAATCAGGGCCTATCACAAAGAAATGAATTGTGTATGTTTTGAGAATACTGCCATGGGGCTTTATTTTATTAACGACCCGGATGATTACTGGATTGAAATACTTCCACAGAAGTGATTTTATATAAAAAGGTGGGGCAGG